>JAFGSO010000048.1 GCA_016934605.1 Calditrichota bacterium
GCCTCTGGAACAGAAATAATCAAGGAACTTGGTATTGATCACCTGAAAACCGGTTATCCTATAATTTACACCTCAGCGGATTCAGTATTTCAAATTGCCGCCCATGAGGACGTCATTTCGCCTGCTGAACTCTACCGGATGTGCGAAATTGCCCGTCGGATTCTGACCGGAGAACATGCTGTCTCGCGTGTCATAGCTCGTCCGTTCATCGGAGATTCACCGGAAAATTTTGAAAGAACCCGCGGTAGGAAGGATTTCTCCCTCAAACCTCCCAGCAAATTACTGCAGAATTGTTTCCAGGAAAATGGATATAAAACAGTCGGTATCGGAAAAATTGATGACCTCTATGCTGGTGTCGGACTGGATGAAAAAATTCACACCCGTAGCAATCTGAATGGAATTGAAGTGCTCATCCGCGAAATTAAAAAGTTGGAAAAAGGCTTGATAATGATTAATTTAGTAGACTTTGACATGTTGTGGGGACACCGGAATAATCCGCACGGATTTTATGAAGAACTTCAGACATTCGACAGCCGTTTACCCGAATTACTGGCACTGGTTAACCCGGACGATATGCTCATTATTACCGCAGACCACGGAAATGACCCAACAACCCCGAGTACGGATCACTCACGTGAATATGTCCCGATACTGGTATATGGACCTCTCCTGAAGAAAGGGATTAATATTGGGGTGAGAAAATCTCTGGCTGATGCCGGTAAAACCATTGCCGATTACTTTCAACTTGATAACTGCGCCATAGATGGACAAAGTTTTAAAAACTTGATTTCATCTGAATAAAATATTAATTAAGGTTTCCAAAAACAGAACGATACATATATAAATACGCAGGTAATAACTTATGACAGTATTCTGGGACAAGATCAAAAAAAATATTGTCGAAACATTGAATGAAGCTATCGACCGGACGGAGGAACTAACCAGTGTAGGCCGAACAAAGCTGGAAATTCTGCAACTGGAACATAAACTGGACGAAAAATATACTGAGATGGGAAAATTGATTTATTCTAACTTTTCAAAATATTCCCAGCACCTCCCCAGGACCGGCAAAATCCTTGAAATCAAAAAAACCATTGATGAACTCGAAAAAAAGTTGAGTGAAAAAGAAAAAGAACTTGGAAGGATAAGAGAGGAAGAGGGAATCGATTTTGACAGATAAGGTAAAATCAGGAAGTATCATTCTTTTCCTCTCGTTGCTTCTCCTGGTCTTGATTCTGCCGACTCCGGGGATGGTTGCAGAAACGGTCGCCATTCTTGCCGGAGGCGATGTAATGCTCGGTTCCTGGGTGCAGGATGTTGTAAGAAAAAGCGGCTGGTTTTATCCATTTGCCGCGATGGATTCGGTAATTGATGGCAGTGATATTTTCATGATAAACCTAGAGGCACCCTTCGGCGAGGAAGATTCTGCTTTTGCTAAAACATATACTTTCCAGGTTGCGCCGGATCTGATAGAGGTACTTACCGCCGGACGAATCGGAGCAGTGAGCCTCGCCAATAATCATATTATGGATTTCGGACCGGGCGCTTTAAAATATACCATGGATCTTCTCAGGGAAAAAGGGATCGTTTTCGGAGGGGCCGGGATGAACCTTCAGGAAGCCGGGAAACCGGCCATTTTGAAAGTGAGGGATATGAGTGTTGCCATTGCATGTTATAGTTTAACTTTTCCCAAGGAATTCTGGGCAACTGACACCACCGCAGGGACGTGTTTTCCCTACCATACTTTTTTTTACAAAGATATCCGGAAATTTAAACAGGAAAATGACCTGGTTATTGTGTCTTTTCACTGGGGATCTGAATTGATGGAAACCCCCAAAGAGTATCAAACCGAACTGGCCCGAAACACTATTGATGCCGGGGCTGACATCATAATCGGGCATCATCCCCATGTTATTCAGGGCATAGAAATATATAAAGGCCGGGTGATTGCATACAGTCTGGGTAATTTCATCTTCGGTTCTTACAGTGAGAATGCCCGGGAGGCAATGCTGTTAAAATTTTCTTTTGGAACAAATGGAATTCAACGGTGTAGAATTTACCCGATAAATGTTTATAATGCAGAGGTTGAATTTCAGCCGCGTTTTCTTACTGATGAAGATAAAATCAAATTTTTTAATAAATTAGTTACGATTTCAACGGAACTAAACATCCGGCCGCTCGTAATTAATACCGCCGGGTGGATTGAATTTTAATTCACGGAAACTCAAACATTTAATCAATATTTAATTTAAAGGAGGGGATTTTCGGGTAATGGCAAGAGGTTCTATCAGTCGGGCCAGTCAATCTCTGGACAAATATTTGCAGGAAATCGGAGAAGTACCCTTACTGTCTCCCCAGGAAGAGATTGAATTAGCCCGTAAAATTAAAGAGGGAGATCAGATATCTCTGGAGAGACTTACCAAGGCCAATTTACGGTTTGTGGTAAGTGTAGCGAAACAGTATCAGAATCAGGGACTTTCTTTAGGCGATCTGATTAACGAAGGGAATCTGGGGCTCATAAAAGCAGCCAAGCGATTCGATGAAACTCGCGGCTTTAAGTTTATCTCGTATGCGGTATGGTGGATACGTCAGAGTATCCTGCAGGCTTTAGCCGAGCAGTCCCGTGTGGTGCGTCTTCCCCTGAACAGAGTCGGTGCATTGAATAAGATCGGCAAGGCTTATTCTGCCCTGGAACAGGAATTTGAACGGGAACCCAGTCCCGGTGAAATTGCCAATCAGCTGGAGATGACCGATTTTGAAGTGGCCGATACACTTAAAATTTCAGGACGGCATCTCAGTATGGATGCACCTTTCAGCAACAGCGAAGATAACCGTCTGCTGGATGTTATTCAGAACGATCATCTGCCACCTCCCGATGACGATCTGATGGATGAATCACTTCGGGTGGAAATAGACCGGGCGCTGGCAACACTTACCAAGCGTGAAGCGGAAGTTGTTAGACTCTATTTCGGTCTGGGACAGGAACATCCGTTGACCCTGGAGGAAATCGGCGAACGCTTTAATTTAACCCGGGAGCGGGTCAGACAAATTAAAGAGAAAGCGATCCGCCGGTTAAGACATACCTCCCGCAGCAGAGCCCTGCGTTCTTTCCTGGGATAAAATTACCGATCAGCTTTGGTTTCGAAAAGTAACCCGGAGTGAATTACTCCGGGTTTTTTAATGATGAACAAACATGTTGACTCATATTAAAAGGTAACCTTCATGAAGATATAAGACAAATCATTCACCACAGAATTTCATGTTGAAATATTGTGCAATCTTTATCGGGCAAGTGATTCTAAAATTGGCTTGTCTATTGAATACGGAGCGGATATATTGATTCAAATAAATCAGAAGTTGTCGGATTATCGAACATATCAACACCTGAAAAGTTAAATTATTTAGAATTTGAAAACGGGATAGTATAATATGAAAATTCCTTTAATTGTAATAATGATAATTGCCATAAGTACTTTGCTTCTGGCCGATGAATCCAATCAGACTTTTAACCTTAATATTTTCTTTACCAATGATGTTCACGGAAACATTATTGAGCAGGAGGCGGAATTTCTGAATCCCGAATTCCCGCCCCAGCTCGGGGGCGGAGCTTCTGCGGTTGCCATCATGAAAGAGGCCATTAAAAATATTAAGAAGAAGGGAGATGCAAGTCTTCTTATCGATTCCGGGGACATTTTTCAGGGTACTCTGGTTGGCACACTTTCCAAAGGGAAGGCGATTGTTGAATATATGAACATGGCCGGTTATGATGCCTGTGTTCCGGGTAATCACGAATTTGATCTGGGAGCTGATAATCTGAAAAATCTCATCGAAATGTCAGAGTTTCCCTGGATCAGCTGTAATATTATTGATAAGGAAACCGGAGAAATCTGGGACCCGCTGAAAAAATATATTGTCAGAGAAATTAACGGCATTCGTGTCGGTATAACCGGAAGCACTACGGTAGGAACTGAGGAAATGAGTTTTCCGGAGAACATCAAGGGGCTCCATTTCATCCCCGAAATTCCGGCCATGCAGGAAGCGGTGAATGCGTTGCGTGAGGTGGAGAAAGTGGAACTGGTAATTGCTCTGGTTCATACCGGTTTGCCATATGATGAAGAGGAAGGTTACCGGGAGCTTCAGCAGACAACCTACCAGCAGATGCTTGATAAAGGATATGCAAACGCCATGGAAATTGCCCGTTATGTAAAAGGCATTGATGTTCTGCTGGGTGGACATCTGCATCGCGGGTATCAGGAGCCGTGGGTAGATCCGCTCACTCATACTATCTGTGTTCAGAATTATGGAAACGGCGGGAATCTTGGCTGGCTCATCCTGAATATTCACCGACCTACCAGCAGTATCACGGGTTTCGATTTCCCGGCTGATGAAGGTACACTGCTGCTCCTTGCCGAGGATGAATTCTGGCCCGATAGCGCAATTGCTTCCTATATCAGGGGACAGCAGGAAGAATATGAGAAAGGATTCCGTGAGGTGATTGGTGTTACCCGCTCAAGCCTCACTCGTTCCGGGATAGGTGAAGCACCCATGTATATTCTTGTTACCGATGCGATGCGTCAGCGGGTAAAAGCCGATTTTTCATTTACCAATTTCGGAGGTGTCCGTGCGGATATTAAAGCCGGACCAATTACCCGGGAAGACATTTTCAAAGTATTGCCTTTTGGCAATCAGATTGTGGAGTTTAATGCCAGCGGTGATTTCATTAAGAGGATGATGGAAGAAAAGATTCGTGGAAGCAGAGGTGGACTGGCAATCTCCGGTGCCAGAATACAGTATAATCCCAATTTACCTGATGGCAACCGGATTACCGCCTTTTCAATAGGGGAAGAACCTTTGCAGGCAGATAAAATGTATCGTGTTGCCACCACCGATTATCTGATTGAGGGCAACTCCGGTATGGAAATGCTTACGGAAATCCCCAGGGAAAAAGTGGCATTTACCGGTATTTTACTGCGGGATGCAGTTATCAGTTATGTACAGGAACATTCCCCATTGGACATCGAGGTGGAGGGACGATGGGACAAAAATAAAGATTCCAGTGCAGATGAGAAGTGGATTAAACAGTTCAAGGAAGCCGGGTCGACTGCTTCGAATAAATGACGGCTGTTTTACATAGATACTGTTCGAAAAGGAAAATGGTTTCTGCTCATGCTGCGAACACTCTGGCGATTTTCCCGACCTCATACCATCATCGGAACCACACTGAGCATAATTGCCCTCTACCTTATTTCTATTGATACTTTATCCTTTTTCAACCCGGTTATCGGACATTTACTGATTGCGCTTTTCAGTTGTCTGGCTGGAAATATTTATATTGTAGGCCTCAATCAGATCTACGATGTGGAAATAGATCGCATCAATAAACCCGAACTTCCCCTGCCAGCCGGCGATCTATCCGTCTCCTCTGCAAGAGGCATAGTAATAGTTAGCGGTATTCTGTCAGTCGGCACAGCTCTCACCCAGGGAATCTTCCTCTCCCTGGTTGTTTTAAGCAGCCTTTTTCTAGGAACAATTTACTCCCTTCCGCCAGTTCGTCTGAAGCGTTTTCACTTCTGGGCAGCATTTTCAATTTTTACCGTCCGGGGATTCATTATTAATCTGGGGATATATCTTCATTTCATTTATATAATGAGTGGATATATTTTCATCCCCGGGAAAATCTGGGTACTCACCATTTTTATGTTCGGTTTTGGTCTCATTATCGCCTGGTATAAAGATATTCCCGATGTCCATGGGGATCGTCATTTCCGGATTATAACCTTTGCTGTGGATATCGGACAAAAAACAGTTTTCAGAATCGGCACCGCCTTACTGATTGTTCTTTATATCGGAATGATCCTGTCTGGTTTTCTGATTCTGTCAGGGATCAACCGGCCGGTTTTTGTCCTGGCTCATGCCCTGATATTATTGGTACTGCTTTACCGCAGCAGGAAAGTGGATCCGTCTGAACAAAAATCGATGACTGATCATTATCAGTTTGTCTGGAAACTTTTTTATCTGGAATATATCGTGTTTCCGGCTTCATGTCTTCTATAGATAAGCTGCCGGTAAAAATTCAGATTTTTGAATAACCGATCAGATAGGTTATTTTGGTAGCAAGAACTCCGCGAATTCTTCCTGCTTTCCAGACATAATCTTTATTCCCCGTTTCTCTCATCAGTTTTACCAGCTCTTCTGTTGAATATGTCCGGAAACTGGATACCATTCCATCCCACCAGATAATAAAGGGTACTGCTGGAAGAAGGTAGGTAAAAATCCAGCGCTTCCACTTACGCGGCTTGATAAAGGGAGTAATCAAGCAGGAAATGACGGGAGACATAAAGATATAGAACAAAGTAATCGGATCACGACCGGCAAGTTCAAAGATTCCGATTCCGTTCCCCCCTCGAGAGGCATTCTGTAAAATTTTTACCGCATCGGCAGGTTTAAAATGATGAAATGTGTTAAAAAATGTGATAAACCCAACCAATTTTTCCGGAATAGACCGTGCATCCACGCTGTGAGGAATATAGGTGATCTGATCCGGTGCCTGCTTCTGGATCTTTTGAAAAGCGTCCAGGTGGGGATACATGTCGCTGAGAACTATCTGCACATCACCAAGGTTCTCTTTATGAAGTTCTGTCAGAATATCCGGGATGGGACCCGAGCCGCCGGAACCGATATCGATAATGGTATTGAATCTCTGGGATTTCAGCGCTTTTTTCAATAACGGAATTACCGGTCGATACATATGAAAAGTTGTCACTATATAGTGAAGATAATCCGTCACCAGTTCCCGGATAGTGCCTGAAAACCAGGGATAGTCTTCAAATTCAAAGAGATGAATTCTTTTCATGCTCATTCAGGAATTGGGGAAATAATAATTCTTTAAAATACCTTGTTGACATTAAAGTTAATAAAGTTTCAATTTTTCTCATACATTATTGTTTATAGATACGACTTTTTTCATAATTCTGCTTAGATGTAAGAGACGAATCTGTGACAGTATAGTCAGAACATTTTGATATGCAATTGAAAATATGAATATTATCACTTTTCATCGTATTTACTTTGCTTTATAAGGAAGAACCCGTCCACCGGCCAATCGGGAAAAAAGGAGTAGTTGAACAGAACTTCCACATATATCATCCGTTTAATCTACCTTTACCTTATAATATATAACTTATTACTTGCCCTTAATGAATTCTCTTTGCCAGCAACATTAAAATCATTTATATTAATGCCTTGTTTCATTTCAAAAGAGGATTGAAGTATGAATCCACGCTGGATGAAATTAGCTGTGCTGACAATCTTATTGTTGACTGTTACCCTTACATCCGCTCAGATCTCCAAAATTGAAAAACAGGATTACCTGACGGCCAGAGGGATGTTCGATGACGGTATGTATGAACTGGCCCTGAAGCAACTGGAGGAGTTTGCTGAAAAGTATCCGGGAAGTGCCCTACTGGAAGAAGTCCATTTTCTGCAGGCGGAATGTTATTTTTACCTTGGAGAGTATCGATCGGCTGTTCTGAAATACCAAAAGCATCAACAGCTCTTTCCGTCGGGCAATCTGATCGATGAAGCGCTTTTCCGCATGGGTTTATCGTATTACAAAAATAACCAGTTCAATTCAACCATTACCACACTTCAGAATTTTCTACTGGATAATCCGGAACATGAAATGGCTGCCGAAGCATATTACTGGATGGGTGAGAGTTACTATAAACTCAAGCAGCCGGAAAAAGCGGAAGCAGCCTATCAGCAGTGTATCCGGAAATATCCTGCTGCCGATATTAAAGCCTATGCTTATTACAGCCTGGGTTGGATTTATCAGGATACCGGTCGTCCGGAAGATGCCCTGAACGTATATCAGAATCTGGTAAGAGAATTTCCTGAGCACGATCTGAGTCTGGAAGCCTATTTTATCCAGGGAAATATTTATTATGAACTGAACCGTTTTGATGAAGCGATCCGGATTACCATGGAAGGTTTGAAAAAAGATACCGATAACAGATTTAAGCCTCAGGGACTGTTTCTGATCGGTGAGGCAACGTTTGCCCGGGGAGAAGTTCAGCAGGCGCGGGATATTTACCAGAAAATTTCCCGGGAATTTCCCTATCATGAGATCTACTGGGAAACCCAGTTCTCACTGGGGTGGACTCATTTTGTCGAAGAAGATTATCCACGGGCTTTCGAAATTTTTCAGGGAGTTGCCAGCAGCCGGCGAGGAGATCCGGTTGGCATCAAAGGCCTTTTTTATGCAGCACTGAGCAAGAAGAAACTTCAGGAAACACAGAATGCCGATCAGCTGTTCAATCAACTGGTGATAACCTATCCACAGAGTGATTATGCGGATGATGCACTCTACGAACAGGCCGGTATGGCATTCGATCAGAATAATTACCAGGAATCATTGAATCTGCTGAATCGTCTTCTGGATTCATTCGGTGATAGTGATCTCAGATCTCTGGCTTTGAAAATGGGCGCAGATAACTGGATTGGTTTACAAAATTATCAAAA
>JAFGSO010000351.1 GCA_016934605.1 Calditrichota bacterium
CCGGAAAAAATGGATCATGAATATTCAATAAGCCGTTGAAATACGAATCAGGGGGAGAAAAACTGGCCGAAGAATCGATTTTGAAATCATAAAGAGATGACGCGTTATTTCCTCCCCCCTGAGATTCGCCCCGATGACCAAAAAGTTGATAGAAAACAACACACCATAACACTATAGACAAAGTCACCAGGAAAACAGTAAAACGGGGATTAGTTTTCCGATTTTTCATTCCGTCCCTTTTTCAACAAAGCATTTAATACAATCTTTGTATCAAGCAACCTTGAATTATTTACTAAATCCATGGTGATGGTTTCAACGCAAAACACCGGACTGCAATTTTCAATTTCATGAATAAATCCAACTGTTGAACTAAAAGAACCCCTGGTTTCAAGTAGAAAAGCGAGATAGGAATTTACACTGTCTCCTGATTGTTCCCCGGGCTCTATCCTGAAAATTTTCAGGTTGAAGCGGGATGCAGATTCATTTACAGTGGCGAAAATGCTGGACAGATTGCGCTCTGAAGGTAGCTTTGCATTCATTTTGGTAATTTCCTGGGACAATCTTTTATTGATCTGTTGCAGACTGTCAATTTTCAAAATCTCCATCTCCCGGGAGAATGAATTCCCGCTGCCAAATATCAGTGATTTAATAGTATTCAGATTCCTGCGATTTTGGTATATGATTAGATATACCAATAGAAAACTGGTTAAGAGTGAAAGAACAAGAAATGCCAATTTCCATGTATTTCTAGATTTCACAGCGAATCCTGAATTTTAAACCCTGGCTTCCGGTTTTTAACATGGTTCCAAATTCACGTTCATTATGAAAAACCGCCTGTTCGAGCAGTTCAGTGGTGCTGACGAAAGGAAGCGATTCAAGCGCCTGCATAAACTTTATGGCCTCTCTTTCATGTAAGGAATATCCGGTCATTTGAATTGACAGGTTGCATGATTTACCGCATTCTACGGTCAGGCTATTCAGCCTGCTTCCCTCCGGAAGTACTTCAGCAATATTACAAAGATAATATGCGATATCACTTTTTGCTTTTTGTAATCCACCGCTGAGAACCTTTTGAAACAATCTACGATTTTCCGATATGAGTAATTTTTTTTGTTCCCTCAGTTGATGCATCTCGGTTAAACGCTCGATCTGACCGGACTGGAAGTACTGTAACATGAATGCGAACAGTTGTGAGAGGAACATAATCAGAACAATTGCCGCTATCCCGAATTTCATCAGCTTAAAACAGAGATGTTTATATAAAAATTTTTCTCGCTCACCTGAAAATTTCCCCCATTCCCACCCGCAGAAACTGGTATGAACATACATGGGTGAAAGGCACAGAACATATACATTCAAATAGTCAGTTAAAATCGTACGGCCACCTCGATCGCAGTATCCCAGGCCCAGTTTAATTATTCGCTGAAACAAATCAGGATAGATTTCTGATTCAAAATGGATTGAGTAACAGGGTAATTTTTCAGATAATTTCTCAGGTAGTTCCGATGAATGATCCGCGGTACCGGTTCGTTTTTCCATTTTTACAAAGATATTCCGCTTAAATTCGGCCTGCCAGTCACTTTCCCTGTCCCGGATTACGCCTGTAAATGTTTTATTTAAAAAGGTTCCGATCTGAAGAACGGGTTTCAGATTATAGGTAACCAGAAATAAATTTTTAAATCCCTTCATCAACTGGAGATAATGCATAAAAATTTCTTTTCTGATGATCGAGAGGTGGATATTCAACATCCGATCATCTGAGGAAATAATCTCGGGCAATAGAAGAATATCATTTCCGTTCAGGGGCAGTGAGTTTATAAAATCCTGATTTCTGCGGATGAACGATGGAATCTCTTCTATTTTCATATGAGGAATGGTCATCCGTCTATGGAGCAACTTGTGAGTATAAAATGATACTGAAATAACGCTGCATTCTTTTCCGTATTCCCTCAACCTTTCCAGAATAAAGTTTTCTTTATCCGATTCTACAGTAATTCCCGTAAAAGGAATAACCGAATGCTGAATCACCTTAAAGCCCCGCAATCTTTTTTTGAGTTTGAGAAAAATTATCGCCTCGGGACGAATCTCGACACCCAGAATGATTTCAGAAACCATTAACAAGCTTATATAATTATTCACCATGAAATCCAATTTTACCATTTGCTATCCTTCATAAAGCAATTCAGTACTATAAGAGAGGTGTGGAGTGATATAGATGACAAGTTCGCTTTTACTGATATTATGATTTCTGTTTTGAAAGAGCCTTCCCAGAATCGGAAGGCTTCCCAGCAGCGGAATTCTGGTGATGCTTACTGTTTCTGCACTCTGGATGAGTCCGCCCAGCACAATCGTCTCCCCATCAAGCATCCTGACGGTTGAGTTAAGCGCCCGCCGTTGAATGGTAGGCGGGACGGTGGAACTGAACTGACCCACGGGATTATTAAATTCCGGGTGAATTTCCGCTGTTATCTCACCGGTCGCACTGACCCATGGAGTTATCTTCAGGGTAATATTGGCTTCTATGGTTTGAAATTCCTGGGTTTCCTGGATATATATCTGAGAGGGATCACGAATCGGAGTCTGTGTCTTCAGAATATAATACTGAGTCTGACCGATAGTTATATCAGCAGTGTGCCCGTTCAAGGTAGCAATCTGCGGCTTTGAACGAATATTTGCCTTACCGACTGCTTCCATAGCTTTTACTTTCAGATAAAAATCATCGGGGAGTCTACCGATATTCCTGACCCCCAGAAAATGCCCCAGTTTATTCAGATAGTGATTTGCATTGTTTCCCGTCCAGTAGATGTCTATAGCCGGAAACCATTTGTCTCCTCCACCATATGTCGAATCGATGGTGGAACCGGACTTCAGACCCGCTTCCAGCTGAATTTCACGTATATCCTGATAATTATAATCAACTACCAGTGCCTCAATCAGGATTTGCGGAATCGGCCGGTCC
>JAFGSO010000352.1 GCA_016934605.1 Calditrichota bacterium
ATAATACGACTCTCGTAAATTCTGTTTTACAGATATAAGTCCGCTGAGCTACAGATAAAGAATAAACTTATAAAAATATTATAAAGCTTAGCCTGGAAAATTCATAACCACCAAGATCACGCCGGTGGGCGTATCAGTCAGCCGAAAGGTCACAAAGATATTAACATAAATGAGTTAAAAAGGATTTGTGATTTTAAATATTTCATTTCCCGATTTATTTTTGTCCTGCTTTACTCTTAGTGTCTTCGAGCCTTGGTGGTCCCGGTCTGCCGGGATGAATTAAGAAGATTAGGAATCCTAAGTATTAAAATCAAGCAAAATTTTTTTCCATATTTATGCAAACACATAAGAAAATAACTTTAATAATTATTTATCATCTTTAAAATTTTAATATTCCTTTATAGTAAGGTCTATTTACAAACTCCATGACCTCCTGAGCTATAGACATTTCATATCCCATATACTTTCCTTATGCCTTCATATCCCATATCCCCCTTTCTTTACAGTTGCTCTTTTCGGAAAATATTAGTTTATTACATTTTTCATATTCGTATGGGAGAAAAACATGGAGCAGCTGAAGGAATTTTATATTCTGGTAAAAGATGTCTGGATTACCGGTTTTCTTGGCATCAACATCGGCCGGATTATTATTACCATACTCATTCTGATAGCAGCTTTTCTGGTGAGAGGGCTTTTTACCCGTTTTGTAATCGGAAGCATCGGACGTTTTGTCAGTCGAACAAGAACAACTATTGATGACAAGGTTCTGAAAGCACTGGACAAACCAATCCGTTTCATTCCGGTTATTTTAGGGATATATATCGCACTGGAATTTCTTTCTCTGAAAGGAGATATGGCCGTTTTTGCAGAAAAAATAATGCGTTCCCTGATTGTGTTTGATATTTTCTGGGCGCTTGTGAATACCATTCAACCACTGTCGGAACAATTCAGACGCCTGGAAACAGTATTCACCCCATCCATGGTAGACTGGTTAATAAAAGCTATCAGGATAGCTTTCATTTTTATTGGGGTTGTAACCATCCTGGAAATATGGGGTATTAAAATCGGACCCATACTGGCCGGTCTTGGATTACTGGGAGTTGCCGTGGCACTCGGTGCTCAGGATTTCTTCAAGAACCTCATATCCGGAGTTCTGGTTATTGCAGAAAAAAGATTCAATCCGGGTGACTGGATTCGGGTCGATGGAGAGGTAGAAGGTATTGTAGAAAGTATCGGCTTCCGATCGACGCTGGTCAGGAGGTTCGATAAGGCACCGGTTTATGTTCCCAATTCCAAATTGTCGGATAATGCAATGATCAATTTCAGTGCCATGACATTTCGAAGAATTTATTGGGTAATCGGCGTCGAATACCGCACAACCATAGAGCAGCTGAGAACCATCCGGGACGGTATAGAAAAATTCATTCTGGACTCCGGGGAATTTGCGCATCCTCCTGATGTCCCAACATTTGTCAGGATTGATAAATTCAGCGATTCATCCATCGATATTATGGTCTACTGTTTTACCAAAACCATCGTTTGGGCAGAATGGCTTAAACTAAAAGAAGATCTTGCGCTTCATATCAAGCAAACAGTTGAAAATGCCGGAACTTCCTTCGCATTCCCCAGCACTTCTGTTTATTTGGAAAAAATTTCCACAGAAAGACCGGAGGTTTTTGTCCCTCCAGTAACAAATAAGGATAAATAAAGAGTTACAGATAAATATATTTTTGTGAAAGGTTATAACAATATACTATTCTGAATTATTCATAAATTCCATGATACCAGAGCGAAAAGGGTATGGGACATTTCATGATATAAGAGGATTTATCATTTAAACCGGTATATTCACAAACTATACATGAATACACAATGCAATGATCTTTTTCTATGTGCTCTTTGGGTCTGAGGCTATTCATCCACCAGGCACAGAGGCACTGAGATTTTTGGATAATTGTTGATTTTATGATTATAATTTGATCCATATTTAACTCTGCCTCCATAGTTAAATCCTGGTCGTTGCACCGAGAGGAAAACTATGGCATAGGCAGGTTTTAAGTATGTGAATGAGTTGTGCAATATGTACATCTTCGTAATTTGATTTCTGTAGTCCTGATTCCTGGATCCTGAATCCTTTTTTTTAAAAAAGTGACCATTTTTTCAGAGCTTGACTGAAGAATACCATTTTCATAAAATGTTGAAGCATTTCGTATTTCATGAAAACTATCTGAGAATGTAGTATAAACCCTGACTGTCAGATTGGAGGTAAATCTTGAAAATTTTCCGTAAAATATTTCCCGGCATAATAATTTGTTTTCTGATTCTGGCTCTTTTTACCTGTAAAAAGGCAAATGAACTCACGCCCATGAACTTGCCCACCGGAAGTGTTATTTTTATTCATCCCGACGGAAGCGGAGCGGCCATGTGGGCTGGTCTTCGGATGCTGGATATCGGCCCGGACGGAATGCTAAACTGGGATCACATGGAAAGACTGGGAGTGTACCGGGGTCACCTGGCCAACTCAGTTAGCAGCAGTTCCAATGGTGGGGCCACCACACATGCTTATGGGGTGAAAGCAACTTATCAAAGTTACGGTACATACAACAAACTTCCTATCACCTCACTCTCCGGCAAAAATTACAGCATTATGATGGAAGCAAAGAAGGCCGGTAAAGCAGTTGCTCTTATCAACAGCGGTCATCTCTGTGAACCCGGTACCGGTGCATTCGTTGCCAGTTACCCGAACCGTCAGATGACCGATACCATCAGCTACCAGATTATCCATAGCGGCGCAGATATCATATTGTCCGGAGGTGAAACTCTGTTACTCCCTGAGGGGGAAATGGGACGTC
This sequence comes from Calditrichota bacterium, assembly GCA_016934605.1. GTDB lineage: Bacteria > Calditrichota > Calditrichia > RBG-13-44-9 > RBG-13-44-9 > RQOF01. Next base: position 2,853 of record JAFGSO010000352.1, read on the forward strand.
ATGGTGAGCCGGGGATAAGAAAAGACGGTCGAAATTTAATTGAGGAGGCCATAAACCTGGGCTATTCGGTAGTATATACCCATGATGAATTGAAAAATATTTCTGTTCAAACCGAAAAATTGCTGGGAGTCTTTGCACCGAGACATACTTTTAATGATAAACCGGAAGAAGTATTACAGAGAGAGAATTTGCCTCTTTATTTTGAAACTTCCCCGTCTACCGCTGAGATGACCGAAATAGCACTGAAAATACTGGAAGCGAAAGGGAAGGATTTCATGCTGGTGGTTGAGGAAGAAGGAACGGATAATTTTTCCAACGCAAATAATGCAACCGGGGCATTTGAGGCCCTGCGACGCGCGGATGCGGCCATCGGAGCAGCCATACAATATATTGAAAGACATCCGTCTACTTTGCTGATTACCGCAGCCGATAGTGATGCGGGCGGAATGCAGATGCTTGGAATACGGGATTCACTGGAATTTGGAAAACCCCTCCCTCCGCAGATGTATAACGGTGCTCCTCTGGATGGAAGAAATGGAACTTATTCTCTGCCGTTTATTACAGCACCGGATAAATCGGGCAATCGTCTCTTTTTTGGTGTATGCTGGGCCGGAACGGCCGATCTGAATGGTGGAGTGATAGCCAAAGCTCACGGCTTGAACGCCTCTTTTCTACCCAAAAACGTGGACAATACTGATATCTACCGGATCATGTATGCAACGCTTTTTGGTATCTGGCTTGAGTAGAAATTCAATCTATGAATATATTGTAAAATTTCCACAGCGGTGAATCAATTTAAGACTTCAAATAGAATTATTATATTCTGAGAAAGCTTTTTCGGAGGAGTTTCACGGAGAAATTGTATTCGTAAAAACTTCTGAAAAATGTTTTTGAGACTTTAAATTTACACCAAGTATATCACGCCGGCCCTGATCCGACACAATGTGGCCTCTTTGTGAGGCTTCATTTTCCTCTGCTTTAGAGCTGATAGTATTGGTATTAGTTCTGCCTTTTATCATCCTCAAAATAAATGAATACAGATGATAAATTGTTTTGTCTAACCTATTCAAGAATTCAGTAAAATTAATGGGAAATGGATTCTCCCGAAGGGACCACTTCGTGGCCGCTTTTCCCACAGGGACTACTTTTTAGCGCGTTAATGACACTTGACGTGGAGATTTCACACAACCTCTTCAATGGCGGGTTTATCGAAAAATCCTTTTTTACACAAGGATAATCAGATCAGTTTTTTTAATATGTATCCATCAAGCTAACCTAAGGACATAAACATTTTTATTTTTCTGTAACCTTTCTGTAAAACTATAGTAAATATCTGTTGTTATACCGAACGGTCGGTCATAAATTCTATGGATTTTTTTCTCCGGGGAAAAGATGAATCAAACTGATTATGATTCTTTAAAGGAAAATAATACTCGGGTATTAATTTTTAAGACAGCGGCCAGATTGTTTTCTGAAAAAGGGTATAACGGTGTATCCATGCGTGAAATTTCTGAAATGAGCGGTATTTCCAAACCGGCTATCTATTATCATTTCAAAAGCAAGGAACAGATCTACAGATCACTTATGGAGACTGCCCTGAATTATAATTCAAGGCAGCTGGAAATTCTGGACGGAAAAGAAATACCCATCAGGGATAAAATAACGGAGCTAGCTAAAATGCGTTTCAGACAGGTGCTGAAATATCCTGAACTGGCAAAATTTTTTGTCATTCTCATCACAGGTGTAGAAAAATTACCTTTTCTCGAAGAGATAGTCCGGGAAGTTAAAGACAGGCAAAAAAGAATTTTTGATCTGATAAAGAATGGAGTTGAAAAAGGCGAATTCGGAAATACAGCACGTTCATCAATGGCCGCGGATATATTTCTGGGAGCTTTGCTTTATTATATTATCAGACAACTGAATAGTATGAAAATTATCCTGACCGATGAATTGGCTGAAGAGATCGTTGAAATTCTGTTCAAAGGATGGAATGAATAAATTTTGAACAATTTAAATTACCTAAATTCATGTGAATAGATGAAATGGCTGAATAGAGTAAAATCTGACAGATATAGTATTTTAACCTGAACAACTTTCAGGTTAAATGATTCTAGATATCTGATCGATTTTATAACGATTATGAAAATAAGAATATTTTGACTGGAGAAATTGATGAAAAATTCTCAAACATTTTTAATCGGATTCCTGCTATTTTTTGTAGTCTTAACCAGTTGTGACTCTTCCGGCAGTAATTCCGGATCGGAAGTCCAGAAAGTTCCGGTAGAAGTGACCAGAGTACAACTGGGTGCAGTTAAGCAGCCACTTCAATTCAATGGCGATATAAAAGCAGAAGTAGAGGTGAATGTCTATTCCAAGGTGCCGGATAGAATTGAAAAATTTTATGTGGATGAAGGAGACTATATCCGGCAGGGTGTACTGCTTGCAAAAATAGTCGCAACGACAATTGAACAGGGAGTGAGGCAGGCAGAAGCAGGTTTGCTGTCCGCAAAAGCTCAGGCAGCAAATCTCCGGGTTGAATTTGAACGTGCGAAGAGACTTTATCAGGAAAATGCCATGAGTAATCAGCAGTACGATGCCGTAAGTACCCAGTATGAAGCCGTGAAAGCTCAGGTTCAGCAGGCGGAAGCCGCGCTTGCCAGTGTGAAAAGCCAGTTGAATGATGCTACTCTTACCGCACCTATCAGCGGCATAATTGGTAAAAGATATTACGAAACAGGTGATATGGCAAACCCCTCCCTGCCTGTCGTCAAAATAGTCAAAATGGATCGGGTAAAAATTGAATTTGATGCGACTGAAGAAGACCTTGGGAAACTGAAAGTTGGCCAGGATGCATCAATATTCGTGAAAGCTTATCATGATAAGATTTTTTCCGGAAAAGTAACACGCATTTCACCCATCCTGGATCCGATGAGCCGTATGGCAAAAATTGAAGTTATTGTCGATAATCCGGAGCACCTGTTAAAACCGGGTATGTTCGCACTCGTGGAAGTTACGATCGGTGTTATTGAAGATGTGGTTGTAATTCCGCGCTACTCGACCATCGAAAGCACAACCCTGGAAAAGATTGACGGGGAAGATACGGTTATTCGGAATTATTACGTTTTTGTGGTTGATAGTGGCTATGCTGTACAGAAAAAGCTGGATGCCCTGTATGTAAATCATAAATGGATTGCAGTGAATTCGGGGCTTGATGTTGGAGATCAGCTGGTAATAGCCGGTCAGAACAATTTGCGCGAAGGATCAGCCGTTCTGGTCAGTGAAGAAAAGGAGATTTTGCCATGAAACTGACTTCCGTCGCCATAAAAAGAGGCGTAACGTTTTTTATGATTTACCTGATAGCTGTTGGTTTCGGTTTGTATTCGCTCTGGCAGTTGAAAGTGGATTTATATCCCAAACTGGAGTTTCCTGTTCTGGCAATTATTACC
>JAFGSO010000353.1 GCA_016934605.1 Calditrichota bacterium
CTGATACCCCTACTCAATCTCATGCTTTCTGATATAAAAATTCAGGGTGGTTCTTGGTATTTTCAGCAGACGGGCGGCCCTGCTTCGATTATGATCTGCATAATCTAGTGCCTGTTCAATAATCATTTTCTGAGCTGTGTTCAGCAGATTATCCTTACCCGGATTGTTGAGATCCAGTGAGAGCATGGAGGGAAATGTTTCATCTTTGTGATACCCCTTCTGTTTCATTTGACCGTCGCCGAAATCTTCCAAACGGAGTACATTATCCTTTTTCAGCAGAACTGCCCGTTCCAGCAGGTTTTTAAGCTCCCGTACATTCCCCGGCCATGAAAGCGATTCCAGAAATCGCTGAGCTTCAGGTGTAAAATCATTTATGGTTTTATTGAATTTTTTATTAAACTCTTCAATAAAAAATTTGGCAAGTATTATGATATCCTCTTTTCGTTCCCGCAATGGTGGTATGTGAATATGAGCGACATTCAGACGATAAAAGAGATCCATTCGGAACTTTTTTTCTGCTACAGCCTCTTCCAGATCGGTATTACTGGCTGCAATAAATCTCACATCAACTGATGACGGTTCAACACTGCCGATTTTAAAATATTTATTTTCTTCCAGTACATGCAGGAGTTTACCCTGCAGGTCCGGACTCAACTCACCGATTTCATCAAAAAACAGAGTACCTTTATTTGCCTGTTCAATCAGACCTTTTTTCCCCCGCTCATGGGCGCCGGTAAAAGCTCCTTTTTCGTATCCGAACAGCTCACTCTCCATTAACTCCCGGGGAATGGCGGCACAGTTAATCGAAACATATGCCTGATGAAATCTCATACTTTTAGCGTGAATATAATTTCCTACCAGATTTTTTCCCGTGCCGGTTTCGCCGGTAATCAGAATGGTGACATCTGTTTTGGCGAATTCATTTGCCAGTTCCAATGTTTTTTGCATCGCTGACGATACAGTAACAATTTCCGGTAAATTATTTTCTTCCAGGCAGGATTTTCGCAGCTCCTGGACTTCTTTCCGAAGCCTGAGATTTTCCAGTGTTCTTTTCACGGTAAATCGGATAAATTCAGGTTCCTGGTTTTTCTGAATAAAGTCGAATGCCCCGCTTTTCATTGCTTCCACGGCCAGATCCACATTACCGAATGCGGTAATCATGATCACCGGCATTTCCGGATGTTCCTCCCTGATTTCCTTGAGAAAATTCAGGCCATTTTCGTTTTTCAGCTTATAATCCAGAAGAACCAGGTCTATTTCCCGTTCACAGATAATCCTCCTGGCTTCTGCGGTTTCCCGGGAGGTGAAAATATCAGTTTCTTTGTTCTCCAGGATTCTTTGCAGTGAATTACAGACAATCTGCTCATCATCAAGTATCAGAATTTTAAATTTCATGATTATCCTCTTGTTTATAAGGTATAAAAAGCAGAAATTTTGTTCCCAGGTAGGGAGCGCTTTCCACCTTCCATTCGGCATGATGTTGCTCCAGAATTCGCTGGACAATGGCCAGGCCAAGCCCGGTTCCATTGGCGGATTTGGAATAGAACGGATCAAAGATCCGATCTATATCTTCCTCCGGTATTCCTTTCCCGGTATCCTCTATTTCCACCAGCAGGTATTTTTCTGCAGGAATTGTTCTGATAATCAAAATGCCGGTATCCTCCATGGCGTTGAACGCATTGAGGAACAGGTTTATGAATACCTGTTCCATCTGGTGGGGATCTGCTTCAACGTGACAATTCGTTTCGCTGTAATACGTTTCAATTTTTGTTGAAGATTTTTCGAACTGTTTTTTAACCAGAAATATGCTTTTTTCTAGTATTTCATGAATATCAATCTGCCTGAATTCCGGTCGGTGAGGTCTGGCGTAATCAAGTATGGCCCCAACAATCTGATGAATACGTTCGATCCCACTTTTCAAATCAGGATAAATTTCCTTAAATTCTTTCCTGTTTTTATACCGGTTGTAGAGATAATCTAAATTATTGTTGAGAGAGAACAGGGGATTTCTGATCTCGTGAGCGATTCCGGAAGAAATTTGCCCCAGTGCCACCATTTTTTCTGTCTGTATGGAATATTGCTCTATTTTTTTCCGCTCACTCAAATCTCTAACATAAACGAAAGAAAGGTCAGTTTCTGAACCCAGTGAAAAATCTTTAATAATATAAATTTCTACCGGGATTTTCAGTCTGTCAGCAGAAAAAAGAGTGGTTTCGAAATGTTCCGTATATTCGTCGGTCTCAGCGGTCGATTTCATCTGGCGGGTATTGTGGGTATCGATGAGATAGTCCATGTTTTTTTGCCGGATCTCCTCCGACAGGTATTTGGTGAGATGACTGAGTTTCGAATTGCATTCCAGAATATTTTTGTCAGAATCAATAATGAATATGGCTTCCAGTGAATTTTCGATGAGACTTCGGTATTTATTCTCTGATATTTTCAGCCGACTGGTGTAATCCTGAATTCTCAGCCGCATGTCATCAAAGGCCCTGGCCAGATGTCCGATTTCATCTTTTTGGGAGATTTGAATCCGGAAATTATAATCATCCTGTTGAATTTTCTGAGCTCCCTCTTCAATCTGTTTGAGGGGACGGATCACGCTTTTCTGGAGTGCAACGAAAATGAGAAAGGAGAGAAATCCTACCATGGCTAAAGCAGAAAAAATGAAAAAGATCAGATTATCCTTTTTAGCTTCCTGAAAATCATCTATGGAGAGCAGTATACTCAAACCGCCTCGCAAATCACCCACTTTATATCCCTGTTCAGAGTGGCAGCTCAGACAGGATTCATGAGTAAACAGGGGAGCAAAATAGCGGAAATAATAGTGACCGTTGCTTTTCTCTGTCCGGTAAAATTCTCTTTTCAGGGTTTGATCCGATTCACCGGACTGGAAATAGTGGAGTGCCATATTTTCGAAAGCATCCGGCTTGTTAATCGGATTCAGAAAGTGCTGACTGGCCATATGAAATGAAAAATGAATTCCCATCGTTTGACTCAATTCGCTGAGTTCGCGGGTAACCAGAGCGGGATTTTTCAGGGTGAGGGTGTCGCCGGTGCGGGAAAGAAGGATAGGCTGTGGCAAAAACGGATTCGGTTTTTCTCCCGGTTTTGAATGGACAAATACCCCGTTATGATCTGATATCCATTGCCGCGTTATCAATATATTCTTATACACAGATCGGGCGGTAGTCAAAAGATTATGTTCCAGCTGATCTTCAAAGCGGTGCATTATCACATAAAAAATAATGGAGGTGATTAACGTTACACTGGAAACAATAATTAAAATGACTTTGCTTGTGAGTTTCATAATTTTTTCGTATTTTAAGTTTGAAGTTTGAAAAACTTATCACTTATTTGAACCGTTTCCCGATGGGTCATCACTTGTTTTAATGATTCTGTTTAGCCTACCAAATTTATAAGGCAGAAGATACAATATGACAGTATACCGTCGGCATGACACAATACGGTCAATTTTCATAAAAATCAACTATTTATTTTTTTGGCGTAATTTGCTGTTATTGATATAGATATGGCGTCCGGGTTAATCTGGTATCGTTTTTGTTACTTATTATTTAATAACATGATACATAAATCACAAAAGAGGAGGCCTTATGAAAAATTTGTTGATCCTTATTGTATTGATCTGTATGCTCTCTGTCAGCTACTCAGCTGATTTCAAGCTGAATGGGGTATACACCGCCTGGGCTCAGTCCCAGCACGACTTCTGGTTCGAGAATACCAACCGTCCCACTTATAACGACAACTATGTGGTACAGATGCTCCGTTTTAATCTGCAGGGGATTGCCAGCGAAAATCTGAAATTCGTAACCCGAATCGACATTGCCCAGGGCTGGTGGGGAGTCGATAATGCGCTGCGCAGCGTCCAGAGAACCGGAACGGGAGGCGGAAGTGCACTGTTTGATTTTAAGGATACCAATTTCCTGGTACACGTGGACCAGGCCTTTGTCGACTTCAAAATTCCCAGAACACCACTGGGAGCACGAATTGGCCGGATCGGATATGGACTCGGTAACAAGATTATGGTCGACAATAATTATGAGGGAATTCAGATTGACCTCAACAAAGTAGTGGGTGAAAAGGTGATGCTCAGCTGGGCACGGGTTTCTGAAGGCGTTGACGGAACCAGTGATGAAGAGAAAGTTGCCCCGGATCAGAGAGGCTATACCGATGCACGGGATGCTGATCTTCTTACACTCGATTTTTCCAATAAAGCCGGTAACTTCCAGTATAACGTCTATGGACTCTATTATACAGACCGCAGTACTGCCGATTCAAACGCCTATGTCCCGGATCACCTTCAGTATTTTCGGGCCCGCTTTTCACCTCAGATTACTCAACTGACCGCTCTTGGTCTTGCTGCGAATTATAAGAAGGATAAGTTGAGTGTGAAAGGTGAAGTCGATTACCTCATGGGAAAAGATGATATCAACAATACCACTTATGGCGGCCAGATGTGGGATATTAACGATGGAGATCTCAGCGGTTTCAACATTTATCTCAATCTGAATTATGCCGCCGCCGACAAGCTGGATCTCGGGGCGGTTTTCGGAATGGGATCCGGAGATGATGATCCCACTAAAGGGAAGGGAAACGTCAACAAGCTGAGAACGGCCGGATTTTTCTATATCACCGAAATATGGGAAGATTCCATTATGCCGGATGAGGAGGGTATCACCCCGCAGGGACTGGGTGCGCCGAATGTGAGAGGATACCGGGAACTTGAAAATACCACCATTTTCCAGATAAATGGTACCTGGAAACCCTTCCCGTCTTTCTCGGCATTTGTTTCCTACAACTATATCCAGGCTACCCAGAATGTTTATGCCTGGGATGCCCAGAATAATCCGGATCTCTCCCGCTCCGCCAAGGATCTGGGTCAGGAAATTGATTTCCGGTTTACATATGATATGTACAAGGAACTGCAATTTGCTTTCCGGGGTGGATATTTCATGCCCGGTGCGGCAGCCGGATATCTGATTAACGGAACGGATACTTTCGATAGCCCTGCCTGGGAACTGAAAGGAATGGTTACCTTTAAGTTTTAGACTCTGAACAGTGTCATCGGCAGGATACTTTTTCATGTTTTGAAAAGGTTCCTGCTGATGGTTGTTTCACAAATAAATTCAGAAGAAGGAGATGCTATGAAATTAAAACATTTTTTCATCATCTTTATTTTAATCCTATTCGTTGCGGTGTTCCAGCTGCTAGCGGGAGATAAAAACAAAGCAGAGAAGCATCCGGAAGTGGATTACAGTATAAGTTGCCAGGAATGCCACTCCGAACTAACGCCGGAGATTTTTCAAGAATGGCAAGACAGCAAGCATGGAGTGATGAATTACGGCTGCTATATGTGCCATGGAGATGGGGTAGAGGAATTTGCAGCCAAACCCGGGTCAGAACGATGCACGGCGTGTCACTCGCCACAGACAGTCGATTTCAGCCAACTACCGGTAAA
>JAFGSO010000354.1 GCA_016934605.1 Calditrichota bacterium
AACAGAATTAGTTCCTACAACATGGGGAAAGGCGCTGTAGATGGTTGAAAAGGGATTCTGGACATAGATGCCACCATGATACGCGGGATCGGTCTGATGAGGTATGGGAAAATATCCCTGACTATCGGTCTGACCTTTAAACTTGGGAATATCAGGAATAATATGATCCTGTTGCTGATAGATGGAAATGTCGGCATCAGCAACCGGATTTTGATGATTATCTCCGATCAGAAACGTGTTTTCTGATGGGATATCTTTCAGATAATCTCCAAAATAGCCTCTTCTTTTGGAGAGATTTCTGAAGAGTCCTCCGGCAGAGTGATCAGAGAACCCGTTCTGGAAATTGGAATGCATCAGATAGTTACTGCGGCTGGAATAATAAAGCACGTCCCAGGCTACCGGGCCTAGGGGCGGTTTCTGTCCGGTTCGGGGCTCAATAACCTGTAGTTCACTCTCCTGAACATCCATATTATACAGATCAATCAGACCGATCTGATGTCCCAGTTCATGCAGCAATGCCCAATCCATGCCATTGTTCTGACCCAGAACAATATTCTGAAAATAATTGATGGCAGCGGCATCGCCGGTAAAACCCCACTGACCATCCCACAGGATATTTTCCGGTGCATGAGTTCCACCTGAAGGCAATTGACCATTCTGGTAATATGAAACCGTATCCAGAAAAACATATTCCGGAACTCCTGTGGGTGTGACTGCCGGATAAACGGCCTGGCGAAAGAACTGATTCATTTTTTTCAGCTGAACCTGACTCCAGTCCTCAAAAGAATAAGATCCCAGCGGATTCTGATGGGTCTCGAATAAATCCAGAATATTTTTTTCTGCGTGAAAATGAAAAGAAAGGGCATTGGAACGGATGCTGAGCGAATTATTACCGGTGGTCACTTCTGTTACCGGATTCACCGGATAAGTTTCACAGCGGATCATGACCGGGTGATCGGTCCACAAATGCTGGATCTGGCTGTAATGTCGCTGTCGGGGAAACAATCGGCCGATCATTTCGGTGTGTACATTAACAGAATCCACATACCAGTCCACCTGCACATTTTCAATGGTGCCGCCACCGCTGTTGCGAATGATACTGCGGTAGGTCATCATTTCACCCACCGAGGGATAATGCTTCAGATTCTGAGACTGAGGGGACAGCCGTGGATTATAGCCGGGCGGATCGTAGACCACTTCATATCTGGGATAACGGGGTAATCTGGTAATATAGAGTACATCCGGATCAGGCAGGCCACCGGCAAACGGTTCTACCCTAACAGAGGCCACTGCTGAGGGATTGCCGGGAATGTTCAGACGGTTCAGCGCAATTACGCGGTAATAATAGATTTCTCCCGCTAAAACCTGTTCGTCCAGGAAATACTGGCTATTGGTTTCACCGACGAAATGTAGCGAATCTAATGCAAAATTCTCCTCAGATCCCCGATAAATCCGGTATCGTATTTCTATTGTATCAGCCGGATATATCCAGGTAACAGCGACTCGAAACGGGTTGGTATAAGCCACAGCTGCTTCTATCTGCTCCGGTGTTTCAGGAAAATCCTTAACTTCAGGTGAATGCAAACCATATATGCCCAGTTTTTTCGGTATTACGATATATCCGTGGGCTGACTGCGACTGAGTGGTATCGACAAAACTTCCGGAAATAATGCCTTCTGCCAGCCGGTAGTAAAGCATCCTGGATTGACCGAAAATGACCGTATCCTTCACTTCCCGCCGGTAGACAGAATAGGTGGCACCCGGTTCAGCTGACCACTGGATGAGTCGCCGGTCTGATGTGGTAAAACTCAGTGTGATGTTTTGTGGAACAGCGGGCAGGTTGGCCGGCCTCAGGTATAATGTTTTGGGAAAGTAGCCCCAGGGAATACCCGCAATCTGATCTCGAAGTAAACCGTGCTGGCCTTCGGCATAACAGAAGAACTTCATAAATACCGAGTCACCCGGCTGAATGGGGGGATCAGAAAAATTTCCCAGTTCTACACCGAAAACGCCGGTTCCGGTTATATTAGGATCCCCCCCCGTTTCCCAGCGGGGAGCGTTTTCAATTAATATCCGGGACAGATCGTTATTCAGGTAGGTGATGAATCCGCTTTCCGGAGGCAGGTGGGTACAATTATCGCCTTCGGAATGCCTGACAAAATTTTTATAATAGACGAAATCTTCTTCGGTTTGGGCTAAACTAAAAGAGCAAAGGCAAAATAAGCTAAAAAAAAAGTAAAAAAATTTATTACAAAAAATCATCGATTTTCATTTTTTCAGGGGTTATTTAAAATTAAAACCAACACCGAAACGGTGAGTGGCACCCAGCAGGCTGAAATCGCTATAAGCATAATCGAATCTGAAGTTGTAATCCGAAATGCCCCAGTAAAGTCCGCCTCCAAAGGAGTAGGTTGCCACTTCATGATTCAGCTCATATCCGCCCCGCAGAAAGATGAGACTGTTATAGCTCCATTCAGCACCGATCTGGCTGAGTGGTTTTCCATCATTCGGTTTTATGGCGTTAAAACTAATCAGCAGATTCTGATTATCCATTTCAATGGCATTCATGGATAAGCCGAACTGAAAATTTGT
>JAFGSO010000355.1 GCA_016934605.1 Calditrichota bacterium
AGAAAAAAATTCTTCACGTCAGCGAATACATATCTTTTTTTCATAAGAGGAAATATTTGTCGCTCATGCCTCCGGACCAGATCCTGATCCGCCTGTTCATCCCAGTATGCCCGGTGGTATTCCATCCCGTATTTTTCAGTAAAACCTTCAATCTGGCCATGACCGAACATGGGCAATCCCGGCATGGTAACCAGCATGGTACAGACGCCCATATATTTATCACCTTTGCCGAACTGGGCAACTGCAGTGGCTTCATCCGGATTATTCATGAAATTCACGAATCGTTTCAGAATTTCCGGATTGAATTCAAGAATATTCTTAATGGAAGACCGGTATTTATCATTATGTTCGTTTTTCAACATATTCATGAAAGCACTGTTATATACACGGTGCATTCCCAGCGTTCGGACAAAATAGCCCTCCATCAGCCAGAATGCCTCGGCCAGCAGCAATGTATCCGGGACTTCCTGAGCAACCCGGTCCACCACCTCACGCCAGAATTCTTCCGGCATGGCTTCATCAAATTGAGACCTGGTTAACCCATGTTCTGCGCGCGTTGGAATATCTCCTCCCGAACCGGGTTCCGGAAACCAGAGTCTTTGATAATGTTTCTTGGTAAGCGTCATAGCAGCATCAAAACGGATAATGGGAAACTTTTTAGCAACATCCAGGATGGTCTGAATAACCGCTTCTCTGACGTCAGGGTTCAGATAATTTAGCTGTGCGGTATCGTTCCAGGGCATACTGGTACCGTCGTTTCCATGATAGATAAACCTTGTGTGGCCGGTATGATGATCCACCCGTTTAAATACCACGGCAGCATCATTCCGGGAATAATAATGATCTTCCAGATAGATACCGACGCTATCATCCCACGAGAGATTCACTCCGTTAAAAGTATAGGATGGAAAGGGACAGTAATTGAGCTGAACAAACCAGTCCGGATGTTCCATTATCCAGTTGGAATCAATCCCCATGTGATTAGGAACCATGTCACCACCCATCCGGATACCACGTTTCCAGGCACGTTCTCTCAGATTCTGAAATGCCTCTTCTCCTCCCAGATCTCCGGCAACTCCATAGTTCATCAGAGAATAAGCAGAGGCAACTGCCTCAGGATTGCCGCAAAGCTGTTTAATTCGCTGGGAGGCCCGGCTTCTTTCCCACAGTCCAATAAGCCACAGTCCGGTAAATCCCCACCCGGCAAGCTGGTTTAGCTCCTCATCGGGTATCTGATCCAGGCGGGTAATGGATCTCTTATATTTTTTTGAAAGCTGATCCAGCCACACATAGGTGCTTTTTGCCAGCAGAACCACCCGGGGCATCCAGTCTTTATCCGGGCTGAAGCGTTCGGTTTCTATTTCTCCTTCCAATTTTCCAAACTCATAGACGTGGGCTGCTCCCGGCACAAACATCCGTGCTTTCTCTTCCTCCTGAATCAGATCCAGGCTGCGCAGCAGCCGATAGAAGAATGAACCCAGCATGAATCCCCATTTACGGCGGATATAATCCAGCTGGCCTGACAGAGAATAAGGTTCCGTAATTGCCGGACTGCGCAACATTTCAATCAGAATTTCATTATCCGGTCCGAACACTGGCTGATCCTGAAAAAATTCATGCAACTTTCCCATGATAGTATTATAAGCAGTCAGTTTTTCCAGCTGTTCATCGTCAAATAATTCCAGAAAAGGAGCCAGGGCCGGATTCATATTGGCAATCCACAGCATTATCAGTTCTTCCAGAACAAGCTGCCTATTGGGAACTCCCTCGGTCTGGTTATCCAGATATTCTTTGACAGAAATCTCTCCTGCGAATACTTTTAAGGGGGGAAATTCATCAACAAACATCTCAAGGGCAGACTGTAACTTCTTCTTCCCGACACTCCGGGTTAGAAATTCTTCGGCTTCCCGAAGTACATCCTTATTCTTCTCCTGCCGGTAAAGATAAATTACATAATGAAGAACCTCGTCTATAAGGCCCATCGCATTCAATTGCCCTGCTCGTATTGCTTTTTCCGGGAAATGAATCACATCCCGTTTCTCATTCATGCGTTGGGCAAAAACACGGGAAGCATGAAAATTGGCGAAAATAACATTTCCCGAAATTTGAAACAGCGATTCGTCGAACTGATAGGTAAGCCGGGCCTTCCTCGAAATATGAAATTCCATTAACGGGGTTTGAAGTGTTTTCCGGCATTCCGGACTGCTGTCCAGTATGGTGGATTGTAGATAAATAATATTGCATTTTTTCAATTTCACTTTTCGCTCCCCGGGAATTTTATATATTATGCAAGTCATAATTGTGGTTTCATATATTTTTTAAAATGATTATATCCTTAGCTCAGCTAAACGTCATAATACTCAGAAATATTCAAATTTCGGATGTTTGTTTAACCTGTTGCTGTGCATAAAAATTGCAATAAAATATATCGTGTTTTGTAGCATGTATTTCTATATCTTTAGTCAAAAATTTGTAAAATCCAAATGTATAGCCTGAAATGTAATCTTATGCAATGAGCTGAGCCAAAGACATAATCATATTATTCAATTTAATCATAAATTGAAGTCAAATGAAGCATAAATCTGGAAATTTTAGGTATTTACAATGAAAAATGTCAAGTTTAAACATATCAGCCTGATTTTTATTTTCATTTATCTACTTATTTGCAGGCAACCCGTTGCCGGCCAGCCGGTTGTCCAGCTGGTGGAAAGCATTCCGGTGGAAACCAGCCTGGGAGA
>JAFGSO010000356.1 GCA_016934605.1 Calditrichota bacterium
CTGCCTGCAGGCAGAGATTCAGCGATGTAGCACATTTTTCAGGATCGGACTTCCGGGTCCTCCAGGGCTCCTGATCATTGAAATATTTGTTGGCAAAACGGGCAATATCCATGAACTGCCGGGTCGCCTCCTTGAACTGAAAATGGTCTATTAAAGTCCCAATGCTGTCCCTGCCGCTCTTCAGCTTTTCAAAAAGCGCTTTATCGAGTTCATCCTGTTTACCGGCTGCCGGTAATTTACCCCCGTAAAAATTCTGGATGAAGGTCAGTGTCCGGTTTACAAAATTCCCCAGAATATCCGCCAGTTCATTGTTATGCTTGGCCTGAAATTCCTCCCAGGAAAATTCGGCATCCCGCGTCTCCGGCATATTGATGGCCAGCGTGTATCTCAGCGAATCGGCGGGATATTTCTCCAGCAGATCCAGTGCCCACAGCGCCATTCCGCGGCTGGTGGAAAATTTCAGTCCCCGGATATTCAGAAATTCGTTGGCAGGAACATTCTCCGGCAATACATACCCCCCGTACGCCATCAGCTCCGCCGGGAAAATGATGGCATGAAAAACGATATTATCCTTCCCGATAAAATGGATCAGGTGGGTGTTTTCCGGATCGAGCCAGTAATCCTTCCACTTTTCCGGTTCGCCTATATTCTGAGCCCATTCCCGGGTGGATGAAATGTAACCGATAGGCGCCTCAAACCAGACGTATATCACTTTCCCGCGGGCATCTTCCAGCGGAACGGGAATTCCCCAGGGCAGATCCCGGGTCACCGCCCGGTCCTCCAGACCCTCGCTGAACCAGTTATTGCAGAAATTCACCACATTGTCCCGCCAGCCGGATTTACTGCCAATCCATTTTTCCAGTTGATCCTGAAACTGGCTGAGTTTAAAAAAGTAATGAAAGGTATTTCGGATAATCGGGGTATTGCCGCAGATTTTACACCTGGGCCGAATAAGCTGGGTCGGCTCCAGCCACTTCCCGCAATTCTCACACTGGTCCCCCCGCGCTTCCGGATGATGGCAGTAAGGGCACTCCCCCTCAATATAGCGGTCCGCCAGAAACATGCGGTCGTGCTCACAATAGAACTGCTCCAGCTCCTTTTTATCCATGTACCCTTTGTTATACAAAGTCAGAAAAAAATCCTGAGCCGTTTCATGATGGATGGGGAGAGATGTGCGCGAGAAGTTATCGAAACTCATACCAAACAGATCGAATCCCTTTTTGATCAGCTCGAAATAATAATCTACCACCTGTTGGGGGGTTTTTTTCTCTTTCTCCGCGGTAATCGTAATAGGCACCCCGTGCTCATCGGTGCCGCAGATGTAAACCACATCACGCTTTTTTAGCCGGCAGTAACGGGCGTAAATATCGCCGGGGAGGTATGCGCCTGCCAGGTGACCCAGATGCAGCTGTCCGTTGGCATATGGCAAGGCACTGGTAATCAGATATTTTTTGGGAGATTTCACGGTAAACACAACTCCTGCCGACTCAGGCTTCGTCCGGCTGTAACTCTTTCAGGGTAAATTTTTCCATATCATCATTCGGATACCGCACGTAGATGATTCCGTGAAAAATATCTATTTTATCCACCACTCCTTCGCCCAGCGGCGTCTTCACGGTCTCATCAATTTCCGGATATTTCTCCAGTTCGGATACATAAAAGACTTTTTCAAAGGCCAGACAGCACTTCAAACGACCACAGACACCCGACAATTTGGACGGATTCATGGGCAAAAGTTGTTCCCGGGCATATTGCGTGGTGATGGTCTCAAATTCTCTCATGAAGGTATTACAGCACAGTTTATATCCGCAGGTACCATAACCGCCGATTCGCTTCGCTTCGTCCCTGACTCCGATCTGCCGCAATTCGATACGTGTCCGGTACTTCGCTGCCAGATCGCGCACCAGCTGGCGAAAATCCACCCGCTGATCCGACGTGAAGTAAAAAGTCAGTTTATTCCGATCGAACTGATATTCCACATCCACCAGTTTCATGTTCAGATTGTGCCGGGCAATTTTTTCCTTGCAAACATCGAAGGCAGCTTCTTCTTCCTGCCGGTTGGTTCTGATTTTATTCACATCTTCCGGTGTTGCCAGCCGCATAAGCCTGGGTGGCTCTTCCTCAAGTTCTTTCAGTGTCACCACCCGGCCGAGAGCGATAACCACCCCGGCATCTTCGCCTCGTTCAGCCTCAACAATCACATAGTCTCCGGTTTTCAGATTTATACCCACGGGATTTGAGTAGATCCCGGTTCGATTTCCCTTAAATGCAACTTCAACTAATTCTGCAGCCATTACTTCTCCGCTTAAGGATTTTTGATATTCCGGTTAAGTTTAATAGAGAGGTCCGAAAAAATCAATGTTGGATTTAAATTCCTGGCATCTTCCAGTGCACTGATAGCCGACTGTGTGGCGGCGACCAGGTTCTGATAATTGGCTTTGGGATATGCTTCCACAAAAGCCCGGATGTTGGATTCCAAATCCGAATTGATAAGATCGGGTAACTCATCCGGCTGTATCTTCACATGGAAAGTATCCTGGAACCAGGTGAGCAGAAAAAACAGCACCAGCACCATATGGCGACGATCCTTTAAGGAGGTAAGCATCTGAATATGATTCATCAATTCATGAGATTTTTCGATCATTACAGCCCGCCTGAGAAATTCGACCGCCTGATTTCTTTTTTCCAGAACCTCTTCCTCGATGAAATCGAAAGCCAGTTTTATATTTCCCAGGGCCAGGCGGATTACTCTGGACAGGTTAGCCGGTTGTTCTTCGGAATAGCGTCGGATAATTCTGAGGATTTCATCGCCTTCCAGGCGAGGGAAATGAATCAGCTGGCTGCGGGACCGGATGGTGGGCAGGATCCGGTGAATTCTGGACGTGATGAGAATCAGCATAAGGTTTGCAGGAGGTTCTTCCAGGATTTTCAACAGGGCATTGGAAGCTTCCGGACGCATTTCATCCGCTTCAGAAATGATAAAAACTTTCTTTTTGCCCTCGTAAAGCTTGAACTTGGCCTCATATTTCAATTCGCGGATGGTATTGATGGAAATGAAGGTGTTTTTGCCGGGAAAGGCTGTTCTTTTGTAGGGATTTTGTGCCTTATCCTTCAGAACATCGGCAATATCTTCCGGTTTGACCTGTTTTTCCGACGGGGTTGGAAAAATGAACTTAATATCGGGATGCTCCAGCTTACCTATTTTAATACACTGAGCACATGAATCGCAGATAAACAGCGGTCCTTTCTCGCAATTGAGCAGTTTGGCAATTTCAATAGCGAAGGCTTCCTTGCCGGTACCTTCTTTTCCATAGAAAAGATAAGCATGGGGAAACCTTTGATTCTTAATAGATTTTAGAATCCGCTGCTGTATGTCCGGATGTCCTAATTCCGGCTTGAAAGTGAGTATATCCATGTAATATTACTTTTGTTCTGTAGCAATTACCAGTTTCTGAACACCACTCTGCCGGGCAATGTCCATAACAGTGACAACCACCCCATGCGCGACTCCCTTGTCGGCATTAATAATAAGGGACTTGTCCTGACTCTGGTCCATGGCATCCTTTAACATCGGTCCCAGATTATCCAGATTAATTTCCTTGTCCCTGAATAGCAATTGCTCATCAGCAGAAATAAAAAGTACCGCCTTTTCAATTTTTTGTACCTCTGTCTCTTCTGCTTCGGGAAGCGCCAGCTTTATTCCCGGTTGTTCCAGGAATGTTGAAGAGACGGCAAAGAAGATAATCAGAATAAACAATACATCTATCAATGGTGTGATGTTCAGTAAAGACCGTGAATTTTTCTTACCGGTTAGTAACCGCATTCTTTATCCCATATTTTATCAACCTCAGAAAAGTTGTATAATTTAAAAGGCATTAGCAAGAAGAAAATTTTCAGCGATTTTTTTAATTTTTCTCCTTCGGAAAGCCCGCCTTTATCAAAACTTTGTGGTTTTTTGTACAATAAGATTTTAAATTTTTAAGACAATAACCAGTCATTTTATAAAATCCGAAGGAGTACAAATGAAAAACTGTCTGGTAATACTTTTGTTCCTCTTTTCACTCACTTCTCTGTTTTCCCAGAAAAGTCCCTTTTCTATCAGCGACCTGTATGATATTGACGGGGTCAGTGATCCCGGAATCTCACCGGATGGGAAACGTGTGGCTTTTGTGGTCACTGAATATAATTTGAAGGAAGGTTCCTCCAATTCCGATCTGTATATCATGAATATCGATGGTTCAGATATGAAGAGGATGACCCGGGAAGAATCTACGGACAATCATCCCCGATGGGCGCCTGACGGCAAAACTCTGCTTTTCAGCTCGGACCGCTCCGGAGAAATGCAGCTTTGGGAAATTCCGGTTGACGGCGGAGAGGCCCGTCAGCTGACTTCATTTCCCGGTGGTGTCAGCAATCCGGTATGGAGTCCCGATGGCCGGAAAATTGCCTTTGCTGCCAATGTATTTCCGGAATGCGGGGCTTCCGCAGAATGCAATAAGAAGATCAGGGAATCCATGGAAAAAGGTCCCCTAAAGGCACATATGGCAGATCATCTGTTATACCGCCACTGGAATTTCTGGAAAGACGGCAAGCGCAGCCATATCCTCTTACTCGATACCGATACAGACAGTCTGCTGGATCTGACACCGGGAGATTATGATTCGCCGTCCTTTTCACTGGGTGGAGGACCGGGATTCGATTTTTCTCCCGATGGAAGTGAGCTCTGTTACGTCTCCAACCATGACCTCCGGGAAGCTGAAACCACCAACAAGGATCTCTGGCTGGTATCAACAGCGGGCGGTGATGCCCAAAATATTACCGACGACAACGAAGCATTCGACGGAGATCCGGTATATTCTCCGGACGGCCGATATATTGCCTACATTACGCAGCTGATCCCGGGGTATGAATCCGACCTGTTCAGGCTGGCAATTTATGATCGCTCAACCGGAAAGAAAGAAATTCTGACGGCGGATTTTGATTACTGGGTACAGGACATCCGATGGGCCCCTGATTCCAGAAGTATCTACTTTGCCGCTCAGGTAAAAGGGCATGTACCTTTATATAGAATTACTGTAAAAAATGAAAAAATTGAATCCGTGATACATGCAAAAACGATTGATTACTATGATGTTACTCCCGACAATCAGTGGGCTGTTCTTGCCCGTCGCTCGGTGGGCGAGCCACGGGAGATTTGGAGAGTACGCACCAGCGGTAAGAATCTGCAGCGCTTAACTTTTTTCACCCGAGAGGTACAGGAGCGAGTCGATATAAGACCGGCTGAAGAAATGTGGATCCCTTCACCCACCGGTCGTGATATTCACACTTTTATTGTCAAACCGCATAATTTCGATGAGAATCAAAAATATCCCCTGATCCTGAATGTTCACGGAGGTCCCCAGCAGCAATGGACAGACGGATTCCGGGGGGACTGGCAGGTGTATCCCGGCTCGGGATACGTGGTAGCCTTTCCCAATCCCCATGGATCTGCCGGGTATGGCCAGGAATTTACCGCGGCCATTTCGGAAGACTGGGGCGGCAAGGTGTATGAAGACATCATGGCGGTAACAGATTCGCTATCCAGGATTTCCTGGATTGATGAAAACCGGATGGGTGCCATGGGCTGGTCCTATGGCGGCTATATGATGATGTGGCTGGAAGGACATACGGACAGGTTCAAGGCACTGGCTGCCATGATGGGGGTCTATAATCTGGTTTCGAAGTATGGTGCTACCGAAGAGCTGTGGTTCCCCGAATGGGACCTGGGCGGAACACCCTGGGAGGTTCCTGAACTCTATGCGAAATGGTCACCGTCAAGTTATGTAAAAAATTTCAAAACTCCCTGTCTGATTATCACCGGCGAGAAGGATTTTCGGGTTTCCTATACCCAGAGCCTGGAATTTTTCACTGCATTGCAGAAAATGAAAGTCCCCTCACGGCTCATTGTTTTTGA
>JAFGSO010000049.1 GCA_016934605.1 Calditrichota bacterium
ACTACCAGTGGACAACCTATCGTCTGAAGATGTACCCGAATCTGATGTGTCCGGCCAGTGCGGGGAAATACCTCAAGGAGAGAAAATCGTCGGAATGTCTCTATTAATTTATACTCGGTGATTGATGGCTTGCCCTCAACATCAATTCTTACAAAACCTTTTCTATCAGTCCTCAGGGGAAAATCAACGATACCTGCCGGTTTTTCAGGTCTGCCGTTCACAATAGCCAGGTATGTTTTATTTACCCGGTTTTCTTCAAAGGCCTTATTCAGCTGACGATGGACCAGCCCGTTCCTGGCAAAAAGTACCAGTCCGCTGGTGTCTGCATCAATCCGGTGAACAATGTAAATTCCGGTATTTTCTTTTGATTCTACTTCTGAATGCTGATAACTCAGCAACCCGTGAAGATTTGGGAGGGAAGGATTCCACCGGTCCTGAATTACTCTGAGACCGGACGGTTTCCATACTACCAGCAGCGATTCATCCTGGTAAACGATCTTTACGGTCGCCTTGCGTCCGTCCTCCTGTCTGAGATGTATATCTTTAAATGGAACCATTATCCTGAGTGTTTGAAATTATCAATATCTTTCATCTTTCCCATCACTACCAGGAGATCATCAGCCTGCAACTTTTCGACCGGGCTGGGAACAATCTGACGATAGTTCTGATCGGAGACTTTTCGTTTTACCATCAGAATTTGAATACCATATTTTTCCCGTGCACTGGTTTCCTTCATACTTTTTCCAATCAAATGACGGGGAACCGGTACTTCGGACATCACATAATCATCGATAATATCCACATGTTGAATTTTTTCCAGCAGTTTCACTGATCCGCTGATTTCTCCGGACAGATTTCTCTTGACGATCTCTTTATTATATACATCGATGATATCTTTTCGCTGAATTGCACCAATAATACGGTTTTTGTCTTCAGAGGCTACCACCGGTATTTCTTCCAGATCATATAGTCCGAATACTTTTATCACCGAAGCCAGGTCATCGGTTACCTCAATTCGGGGAACATTGGTATTTACCAGGTCGAGAGCAATCAGCAAGTCAGTGAGATATTCCTGATCCAGCAGTACACGCCTCACATCCTGCAGGGAAACCGCCCCCACCAGTTTATTCGTATGATCCACCACGAAGAACTGGGTATTCGGGCTGCTGACAACAAGCTCAAGCATCTCCTTGAAACTCAGATCAGGACGGATAATAACCGGCTCAGGATTCATGACATCCGATACATTAAGAGAACGCAGGATGTTGATTTCTTTTCCACGGAACAGATCTATACCACGCCTTACCAGCTTGAGTGTATAGATAGATTCCTTTTTCAGTTTCGTGGTTAAAAGCGTCGCAATAATAGAGGATATCATTAAGGGAAGGATAATGGCATAATCATTCGTTAATTCAAAAATAATCAGAATAGCAGTGATAGGTGCATGAGTAGCGCCGGCAACCACCGCAGCCATTCCAACCAGTGAATATGCTCCGGATGTGGCAGAATATCTTGGGATGATTTCATGCACCAGCGCTCCAAAGAAACCTCCGGTCATGGTTCCCAAGAAAAGAGAAGGAGCAAAAATACCGCCTGACCCCCCGGAACCCAGACTGATACTGGTAGCCAGGATCTTCAGAAATATCAATCCCAGCATCAGAAACCAGGGCATCTCACCCAGCAAAGCCAGATTCATGGAATTATAACCTACACCATAAATATGTGGTACGAAAATCCCTATCAATCCGATACACAATCCACCGATCATGGTCTTGACAATATTATTGAGCTTAAGTTTCTCAAAATAATCCTCCATCCCATACAGTACTTTGACAAAAAGCAGGGCCACCAGGCCTGAGAGGATGCCCAGAATCGCATAAGGGATGAGCTCAACGGGACTGACCAGGTGATATTTGGGAACCTCGAAGGCCGGAAAATTGCCCAAAAAAAGCCGGGAAATCACCGTTGCCATAACAGAAGCGATTACGATAGGACTGAATTGAGCAACTCCAAAATCTCCCAGAATTATTTCCACACTGAAAAGTGCTCCTGCCACAGGCGCATTAAATGCAGCGGCAATACCGGCTGCTGCTCCGCATGCCACAAATATTTTCATTCGTTCTGGATTTACCCGCAAAAACTGACCTATGGTTGAACCCATGGACGAACCAATCTGGATAACCGGACCCTCCCGCCCGGTAGAACCACCGGAGCCAATGCAAATAGAGGATGCCAGCAGTTTAGCAATAACCACTCTGGCCCGGATGTAACCATTCCTGAGAGCAATAGATTCCATCACTTCCGGAACACCATGCCCTTTGGCCTCTTTGGCAACATAAAATACGATTATGCCAACCATCAATCCCCCCACGGTCGGTGCCAGAATTTTAATGTACCAGGGAACCGTGCTGAAATAATCCAGATTCAGATTCCATTCCCCCCAGAATAATTCCTGAAAGACCTTTATTAAAAATTGAATGCCCACTGCTCCAAGACCTCCCAGCAAACCAATAATCACCGCCACAATGATCATGAAGGTATGTTCGGTGGCCCGGAATCTTAAAAAATAATTCGAAATGTGTGAGAGAATATAACGATGGAGCTTCCTTAAGTAGGTTCCCGGATTTCTTCTCATGGCATGCCGCTTCCCGAATAACAGGATAAAAGAAATAATTTTTAAACATTTATGCAACCATAAAATAATTGCTTCAATGCTCCGAAAAAGTGTTTTTTGATCCTATCAGAAAAATTTTCTTAAGGGGCAAAGCAACCGAGTGGTAAAAAAGATGGGTTGGTCAAACTTGATTTTCACAAACCTACCAATATTAAAAGACTGAAACTTCTGAAAAATTACTTTATTATGAATAGATATTTAATTTAATGTCATCCCGAACTTGTTTTGGGATTTTATTCTATGCGAATATGTCAATATATTAATAAGATTCCGGCTCGAAGGCCGGAATGACAGAATAATCTTTATATACAATTTATTGAAAATATTTACAATACTTTTATATTTTTCAGAAGTCTCAAGAATAATAGTTCTCTATTCTGAAGAAAGTTTATGATAACTGTTTTTCATTGATTAAATTATTTCAGCGACCATGTTGCGAAAGGAAATCCTATGCCGTCAAAATTTGAAAAGTTTTCCTTCAAAAATGTTAAGACATTTTCAATTAAAAACCGCATCAGCAAAGTTCGTATAAACGACTTTTCCCGGCCAGTTACGGCAGAAAATAATATCAAGACGTTCATTGAATCGCTTCCCAACATCCTTGTAGCAAAAGATTTCAGAGAATTCCTTGGTCATTATAAAAAAGCGATATCCGAAAACAAAACTGCAATCTGGATGATGGGTGCCCATACTATCAAATGTGGTCTCAGCCCGGTCATTATCGAACTCATGAAAAGTGGATTTATCCATCATCTCGCACTTAACGGGGCAGGGGCAATTCATGATGTTGAAATAAGCATGTGGGGAATTACCAGCGAAGATGTAGCAGTCGGGCTGAAAGACGGAAGTTTTGGCATGGCTCAGGAAACTGCCGAATTTATAAATTCAGCAATTAGTGATGATATTGGCTCTGATTCCGGCTATGCAGAAATACTGGGGAAAAAATTACACGATCTGCAGGCGCCAAATTATCATTTGAGTTTGCTGGGAACCGCCTGGCAGCTGAATATTCCTGTAACGTTGCACCCTGCACTGGGGACAGAAATTATCCATCAGCATCCTTCACTGAACGGCCGGGCATTCGGTGAAAAATCCCTGCTGGATTTTCAGCTTTTTACAAATAGTGTATCAAAGTTAGAACAAGGAAGTGTCGTTTTAAACATTGGTTCTGCCGTTATCCTTCCTGAAGTATTTCTGAAAGCTCTAACCGTTGTACGCAATCTCGGATACTCTGCATTTGGTTTTTATACTGCTGTATTTGATATGATAAGGCATTATCGACCAACTGTCAATGTAGTTGAGAGACCTACAGAGGATAGCGGGAAGGGGTTCTATTTTATCGGCCACCATGAAATAATGATTCCATTACTGGCTGCTTCTCTCAGAGATTGAATGACGTTTAGGGTTTTATCAGAATCAAGAAAAAATTTTACGGCTGGTTTGCAATCACCAGCCCGGTTAAGAGTCCTGCAACATCGGCAACCAGATCCTTCCATGAAAAAAAATTACCTTCTTTACGGCGGTCCATACATTCTTTTCCTGCTCCCAGGGCAAATGAAATTCCGGCAGCAGCAAGTGCGGCTTCACTCTGGCTGCTTTGAAAACCATGAGAGGCAACCTGGTGGAAAAATACTGTTGAAATGAGACTGCCCATCAGATGTTTGGCTTTATCCGGTGCCAGCCAGTGATCCCGCAGCTGTGCTCTTTTCGACGAAGGTATATCCGTCATAGAGTCCTGTGCCGCTAAATACCTTTTGTTAAATGATCTGTGCTGTAACGATTGACAGTAACATTCTGATATAGTTGTCAGAAGGAAAAGGACAGTTGCAACTCGCCATACCATTGTCCATCCTCCTTTTGTTTCACCCTGTGGGAAATACTCATCGCAGTATCGAACTTATAAAGCCATGCATCCACGTAAGCATCAACCATGGTCAGCACATAAGTCAATGCAAAGTACCAGGAATAGAGATTTCGTTTGCTCCTGAATGATTCATTTTTTTCTCTCCTCCATTCCTTTTCGTAATGATATATCTGATAAATCATCAATGAATTCAACGAGAATGCAATAGCTGCCTTCGCATAATGATCGGTGTAGGCCTGTCCCCAGCCGGGCAGCACTGCTGAGCGCAGGACAGCTCCCCAGGGAGACTTTAAAGGCCGATCGGATAAAAGTTTTGAGGTATCAATGTCAGAGACACTGGATGGAATTCTTTCAACAATATAGCGGTAATGCTGTCCATGCATAGTTCCTGACAAAAGCACTACCAGGAAAAAAGACGTAATAACAGATACCCGCATCATTTGGAATTTAAACCCTGCCTGAAATAATAAATCATGGTCTGCACACCACTTCAAGAGCCTGAGGCATAATAGATATATCAAGATTTTTCAGATTCATTCCGAGCAGTTCCCCGTCTGCATGCACAGCAATTCCCTCTTCAGAACGTATCTCAAGTTTGTCTGTCCGGATCATTTTCACCTGGGGCATCGTCACATGGGCGCCGGTAATGGCCTTGGGGAGATTCAGGAAAACTTCCCGCTTGCTCAATGCGTGAATGATACAAACATCAAATTTGCCGTCATCGATCAAAGCATCAGGAGTCAGAAAAAAACCGCCTCCCATAGCCCGTCCGTTTCCGACAGCGATCAGAAAAATATCCTTCATTTCAGTAACACCATCTGCTGAGAAGATTATCGAAGAATTTGGATATGAAAAAACGGTTTTCAGGACAGCATACAGGTAGATAGAAAAGCCTCTTAGTTTTTTAATTTTCTGACTTTCCCTGACCACCCAGGCATCGAATCCTATTCCCAGGCCGTTCGGGAAATAAATCTCGCCAACCTTTCCGATATCAATTTTTTTTCTTTTATCTTCTTGAATAACGTGGATAATATCTTTGAGATCTCTGGGTAAATTCAGCATTTTTATAAAATCGTTTCCGCTGCCGGCCGGTACGGCCGCAAGTGCAGCCGTACCCCCTATCATCCCGTTTACTGTTTCATGCATCGTTCCGTCTCCTCCGATGGCAACGATCACAGAATAATCAGAACAGATTTTCCGGGAAATGTCCTGGCCATGTCCGGGAAATTCCGTGCGGAAAATATCAAAGTCTCCGATTTCCTTTTTCAATAAATCAAAAATAATTCCTTCCTGATTTTTGACTTTTCCCCTTCCCGCGGCAGGATTCAAGATTACAGCGTACTTTTTCACGGATGCTTCTCCTTCAATTATCCGTTAGAGCACTGCAAGATTCATCAAAAAAAACACAATTATTCAAAAAGCTCATCAGCCGGTAACTGCCACACATTCGATCTCAACCAGAACATCTTTTGGCAGACGTGAAACCTGCACTGCTGACCTGGCGGGAGATTCTTGCGCAAAATAGCGTGCATACACTTCGTTCATTGACGCAAAATCATTCATATCTTTCAAAAAAACCGTAGTCTTTACCACATTCTTCAGTTCACAGCCCGCTTCCTGAAGAACTGCTTCCAGATTTTTGATAACTCTTTCGGTTTGTTTCCTGATATCAGCCGGTTCCAGTTCTCCGCTTTCCGGATTAATGGCAATCTGTCCGGCAGTGAAAACAAAATCACCCGCAATTATCGCCTGATTATAGGGTCCCACTGGTTCAGGTGCCCGGTTGGTTTTTACAACATTTTTCATCCATTTCTCCTGAATTTTTTCATAATCTTATTGAGTCAACTTATTCAAAAAGCTTCTGCACATCTCCCTTACCCTCTCTGAGAATAACAACTTCATCGTTTATCAGACTCACCACAGTCGATTCGTGGGCCTCATGCAACCAGTCCGCATCCAGCATCATATCCACAGAATTCTGATAGCGCCGTTCAATTTCTTCCGGATCATTTAGTAATTCATCCGGATTCATATTCACTGAAGTGTTTACCAGCGGATGATTCATATTTTCTATTAATGTATGACAGACTTCATTATCAGGAATACGAATACCTACTTCTTTCCTCTTGCTGAGCATTGTTTTGGGGATTTCTCTGGTGGATGGAAGAATAAAAGTATATGGTCCGGGCAGACAATGTTTCATGATTTTAAAGGCATAATTTGATATACGGGCATAAAGACTGGCCTGCTGTATATCTTTAACAATAATGCTAACCGGATCGAACTTGCTTTTCTTCTTCAAAGTGTATATTCTCTGCAGAGCTCCCTTATTATATAGGTCGCATCCAATTCCATAGACGGTATCCGTGGGATAGATAATTAATCCTCCATTTTGCAGGACTTCAACTGCATTCATTATTATCCGTTTATGAGGATTCTTAAGATGAATGTGAAATCTGAGCATCGTAATCTGCGTGATCTTGCTGAATTGTAAAACCAGTGCTTGAACTTAAAATTAATTTTTAAGTTATATGGCAAATGATATAAATACAATCATAAAAAATGTTACGGATAGACTGAGGAAGATAATTTAATTTTAGTTGTTATTATAACTTAAAATTGGCAGGAGATTAGTATAAGGAGGGTGTTCCTATTTTTTTTCTTTTTTCAAATCCTGTGCAGCTTTTTTAATGTCGTCCGGTGATGTACCAGCCGCTTTGAGGTTTTCCTGTTTTATTCTCTCATAGAC
>JAFGSO010000050.1 GCA_016934605.1 Calditrichota bacterium
ATAAAAGGGATTACCCTCCGAACGCGTCAGAACAACCTCTTCTATGCTGGGAGGTATAATATCCGCTTCCAACTGCATTCTGATTAAAGCTTTCGAATCTTCTTTGGTAAGTCTGCTCAGGTTAATCACATCTCCAAAACTTTCCATACTTCTGGCATGTGCATACTCAGGACGGTAAAATCCGACAATGAGCGTGGGAGGAGATTTGTGTCCAGAAAACATGTAATACAGTAATTCCTGCGAAAATTTATCAATCCAGTGCAGATCTTCCAGAATAAATATGGTGCGGTGCTTTCTCACGTAATTATCCAGAAGACCGATAACAGCATCAAAGATTTTCTGTTTACGGACCGTCCCTTCTTCATCGCCGAGATCATCATGCCTGATACCAAGAATGGCGGCAATATAAGGTATTACTTTCTGTATTTTGAGTACCGCCGCTCGCTCCTGCAGTATAGTCAATATTTCTCTCTCGGGGGTATCGAGATCGATCTGAAGAATACTGCGGATAAGCGTATTCCAAAGAAAATATGGTGTGTTTATCTCAAATCCTGAACAGAATCCTTCTCTGGGTGCAATAGCTTTTGCGATGGCCAGGCGATACACCTCATCTTTCAACCGGCTTTTTCCGATACCGGCTTCTCCTTTGACAAAAAGGTGAAAACCGTTAAACTTTTTTGAAAATTCAAGCAGTTTATCAATTTTTTCAATTTCTCTCTCCCGGCCGACGAAATGTTTTCCGGCAGGTCTGTGGGAATCGTAACCCAGAATCTCCTTAATCGCTCTTAATTTATAAACAACCACCGGCTCTGCTTTTCCTCTGATGGATACCCGGAAAGGTCCATCTGCAATTGCCAGGTTGGAAACGCTTTTAAAGGTCGCTTCGCTGAGAAAAATTTCTCCCGGCGGCGCCAGGTGAGCGAGACGAGATGACAGATTAACGGTATCTCCAACAACAGAGTAGTTCATGCGCAAATTGCTGCCAACATTTCCCGCAATAACAATTCCGGAATGAAGCCCTATATGTAAAGTAACCGGATTCGATAAATTAAGCTGACTGACTAAATTGAACCGTTTAATGTCATCCATCATTTCCAGTGTACATCGGACAGCCCGTTCCGGGTCATTCTCATGAGCCAGCGGTGCCCCGAAAATGACCATAACTGCATCGCCGATAAACTTGTCGATTGTACCTTCGTATTTGTGAACTATCGATACCAGCCCCTTGAAACATTCATTCAGAAGATCGGAGATCACTTCCGGATCATAGTGCTCGGAGAGTGCGGTAAAACCGGTTACGTCGGCAAACATCACCGTCACATGCCGTCGCTCACTTTCAATTTTTTTACCGGCATTAATTATCTTGGATGCCAGTTCCGGAGGTATATAGTCTTTTAACAGCTCCAGTCGATCGGTTGCAGGAATCACACCAATACCTGCACCAGCAACAGGTGTTCCGCACTGCGGACAAAATCTGGCAGAAGGAGGAATTTCAGCTGTACATGCCCGGCAAATCATAATATCCGTTTTAATCTTAATACCAACCTATCTCTATTTTTGAAGATCCTGGCTGAAGGACCACCTGTTCTGACGTGGTTGATGATACCACTTCTATGATCACCATATTATTTTTCAGGTTGCAGCCTAAGATATGATCGGTTGTTTATTTGCAGAGATGAATATTTCTTTTATTTTGGGCCTGCTTAATTCACACATTTTACCAGCAAGGCACCAGGACTTTGAGAATTAAGAGTATAGAATGTAAAAAATACACCGGGAAAAGAAATATTTAACCTGGCTAATTCACAAACTTTACCATCAGTAGACAATACCGTGGTCTTTATCTTTGTGCCTGCGCATCCGGTGGTTATGAATTTTCCGGTTCAGGAAAATGTATAGGAATGCTTCATCGGGATTTAACAGGAGATATCCTGATATGGAAAAAAACGACAATGTTGATGGAATTTTAAAAAATAATTACTATGATATCATCATTATAAATAACTGCTTTTCGAATCACTCGTAGCGTAAAGCTTCCACCGGATCCACGTTGGCAGCTTTTCTGGCCGGGAACAGTCCTGCCAGCAGGCCGATCAGTGTCAGCAGGAAGATTGAGCCCCAGATAACGCTAGCCGAAAGCAGTGGGCGACCCAGGAATTCCATGGGTCCTTCCTGTGAAGGAATCATCCACATCAGTTTAATGATACCAATAGAAACCAGAAGCCCCAGGACTCCGCCAATAAAGGCAATAAGCAGGGACTCAAAAATAAACTGAAAAACGATCGTTCTTTTTTTAGCTCCAACAGCACGTTTGATACCGATCTCTCTGGTGCGTTCCTTCGCCACCACGAACATGATATTAGCAACACCAACTCCGGCGATTATCAGGGTCATTGCTCCAATCACTGCCAGGAATATGTTAATACCGCGGAATACTTTTTCACCTTCCTTTTCCATCACAATAAAATTCCACATTGGGGTAGCCCGTTCGTCCGTAGGATCAAACTGATACTTCTTGCCCAGCACTCTTCGGATTTCCTCCTCTACATATTTTCCATCCTGCGGACGAACCGGTTTCACGATCATTTCATCAAGATATTTATCTCCATAGATACTTTTAAAGGTGGTAAAGGGAACAATTGCCCTGCGGTCGTCAGGGCCATTATTCATGGAAGTCTGCAGTTTTTTTGGCATCGTACCTACCACCTTGAATGGTACCCCGTCGATCTCCACAATTTCTCCGTATGGATCCGGTTTTCCAAATAATTCCTGAGCAATTACCCCGCCGAGGAATACCACTCTTTTACGCTCTTTGACATCCTTGTTATTCAGAAAACGTCCACCGGCTCCATGAAAAGTACGCCTCAGGAATTCAAATTCAGGATAGACACCTTCCATATGAGTGGAAGCAATTTTCTCTCCGACTTTCAGCCGGACATTACGGTTAAGCCCGGGAATAGCTACCTCAACCTGAGGGATATTTTGTTCGATAACTTTACAATCTTCCTCCCGAAGCCATACCCGGCGTCCTACCGGAAGACCTTCCCATTTTTTGGTTGTCTGCCCGCCGTATACCCGGATAATTCTGTCCCCGGCATTGAGCATTCCTTCCTTCATCCGGAAAGCCAATCCTTCACCGAAAGCCATCAACAGGCTGACGGCCAGAATACCCCAGGATATGGCAATTGTGGTGAGGAAGGCTCTGGTTTTCTGGGACTTTATATCCTGAAAAAATTCTCTGATAAGCATAAAAAACTGCATATACTGCTTTTCCTCTCTTCACTCGAGAATCAATAACGCAAGCAATCTATTACATCCAGCCGGGAGGCTTTACGTGCCGGAAAATAACCGGCCAGAAATCCGATGGTGCTCAAAACCAGAATAGTGATCATAGCAACTGTTATATTCAATTTAGGTGTACCCACCGCTTCTTTCACATTTTCCAGGGGAAGAGCTGCCATCAGACTGGTGATTGCCCAGGCCAGCATAAATCCGATAAAAGCACTGAGACCGATGATGATGAATGTTTCAAAAATAAACTGGCTCATAATATGGCCACGCTTTGCCCCGACCGCACGACGAATGCCGATCTCACGTGTTCGTTCCTTCACCACCACATACATGATATTTGCCAGACCGATTCCGCCTACTACCAGTGTAATCACTCCTATTAAGCCCATAAAAATGGTGAATCCCAGCGAAAAATAGAATAGAAACTGGTCAAATTCATTGGTGTCCCAGATCCAGAGAGTCTCGGTATCTTTGGGATCGAACCTGAATTTATTTCCAAGGACGGTGTATACCTGATTCCGAACTGATTCGGCGAGCAGAGGATCTCCAATTTGATAAACGAAATTACTCACATAGCGCTGTCCGAAAACTGACATATGAGTGGTCATGGGAATAAAAGCCCGATCCTGATCCCGCTGGCTATAGGAAGATGGTTGCACTTTTTCCCGCATCACTCCGATAACCAGAAATGGAATTTCATCAATATATATATATTGACCAATGGCATCGGCGTTTTCACCAAACAGAAGATCACGAAGCCTGTTGCCCAGAAAAACAACCCGCCGTTTCTGAGAAATATCAAGATCATTCAGCCAGCGACCACCGGGCTCTGGCCATATATTCCGCATTATCCCATATTCCGGAATTATTCCGGTCACATTCGGCCGGTTTATTTTGTCACCCCGTCGTATGACGGAACCCCATTTATGAAATTCGGGACTGATTCGAACAATATTTTTTACTTCACTCCGGATCAGTTCAATATCATCCGGCATCAGCCGAATCCCGCGGTCCCGACCATAGCCTTCAAAAGGAATGCTGGTCTGGTTTGGCCATACAATAGCAATTCCTTCACCCAGACCATGCATGTTTTTAGCCATCTGTTTCTTGACGCCTACACCAAAAGCCAGGAGAACGATAACGGTAAGGGTACCCCAGATAATCCCGAACATGGTCATGGCGGTCCGGGCCTTGTAGTGTTTGAGGTATTGAAAAATTTCTTTCAGATCTTCAATAATTTTCATTTAGAATAAAATACTGTTATTGAGTTACCGAATATTTATTGATTCCACGTATTATAGAATTAAAAAATTTCTGAAATCATAACTGCTTTATTTCACTAAGTAATT
Source organism: Calditrichota bacterium (assembly GCA_016934605.1). Lineage (GTDB taxonomy): Bacteria > Calditrichota > Calditrichia > RBG-13-44-9 > RBG-13-44-9 > RQOF01. The sequence continues at coordinate 4,641 of JAFGSO010000050.1, forward strand.
TCCTGCACCTTCTTTTCCAGGACTTTTTCACCTTCATGCAGTCCTTCAAGAACTTCAATACGGATGGCATCGCTTAAACCGGTTTTGATGTATCTTTCTTCCGATCCGGTCTCACCTACCGGGATTTCCACAAAAGCTGAATCATTGCGGAATGTCACAACCCGTTCGGGAATAGAAAGGACACTGTCTCTTTGGGCAATAATTATGTGAGCATTCGCCGAGAATCCGGCTCTCAGAACCACGTCATCGGATCTGATAATCCGTATTTCCACCGGAAATACCGTGGTATTATCTTCTTTTTTCGCTTTCAGAGAAATCAGCGTTACTTCTCCCGTAACAGTTTTACCGGGTAACGCGCCAATCTGAAGTTCACAGGGCATACCCTCTCTTATTTTTCCCACATCGATTTCATCGACCGTTCCCTTGAAAATCAGATCATTCATGTCAGCCATACGCATGATGGCAGTTCCCGGCTGATAAGATGTCAGCGGAAC
>JAFGSO010000357.1 GCA_016934605.1 Calditrichota bacterium
ACAAAAAATGTAGTGCCAAGAAAAAAAATGCATACGCTAAGTATATGTTTTTATTGAATTGAAATTTTTGAACTGTTAAACTTCAGTTAAATATTTTAAATTATTGGATTAGTATCATCTTTTTCGTTTTTACGATCTCGCCAGTCTTCAGTCTATATAAATAAACTCCGCTCGGATGGCCTGACGCATCCCAGTGGAAAGAGTGTGTACCGGCAGATAATCTTCCATTCACGAGAGTGGCCACTTCTTCTCCGATGATATTGAATATCTTCAGAGTTGTTTCTCCTGCCTCAGGCAGGTAAAATTCCACTGTAGTTGTTGAATTAAATGGATTGGGGAAGTTCTGGTGAAACCTGTATGTACTCCTCTCATTTACCTGCGGTTTTTTTGTTTCCGGAATAACAACAGGGAAACCACCCGTGGTTGTCTTCAGGATGGTAACGTAGTCCCCGCACAACCAGCCGGTGAACCCATCATCCAGAAAGAATACGTTTGCCAGACCGTAACTGGTCCCGCAATAAGTCCTCTCCCAGGTCAGGCCACCATCCCGGGTACGAATCATAACGCCACCCGCCGCTGAAATCCATCCGTGCTGCGAGTCAACAAAATGGATACGATAAAGAAATCTGTCCGTCACCGGCGGAAGTTCCCGCCAGGATTGACCCCCGTCATCGGTCCTCATCAGTACGCCCGGGACACCACAGATAAATCCAATGTCCTGATTGAGGAAATACACATCATAATACCAGATACAGTTTCCCACCGTAACATAGCTCCAGGTTGTCCCTCCGTCTGATTGCCGGTCATTCTAGTTCAGGAGCAACGCCACTCTGAAGTACATCCTTCTGATTTAAGAAATCGGCCATACTCATCACCAGCCGAATGAGATGGTTCAAGTCCAGCTCTTCGATTTACCTGATATTGTTAAGAATCCTGAGAACAGAAAAACCTTTTTCCAGGTAATGCTCATTTGGAGCCAGTTACATATGAGTAACTTTCGGGCCGTTTTTATTTTTGCGCGAGATCTTTCTGATATACATACCTGAGATATAGGTATCAGAAAGCAATATGTCAGAGGTTAATATATTATTCAGATGCACACAGCCTTTTTGAAACCTGACGCCGCCTTTGTAGAAAATATTGACGTTTGACGGTGTAAATTCCTGAAAAATGCCTGTAAGTGTCGAAGATGGGTCCAGGTACATTCAGGATTCTATATGAGAAGGTAAGAGCGCGATCTAAGCAAATGATTCTGGTAGGTGATCCGGAGATGAGAAAAATTTCTAAAAGTTTGTAAAGATGATATCAGTTATTTATATTGATAATGAAAATCATTGTCAACAACAAATTATAAAAGAGTCTATTTAATATTCTTGTTTTAAACAGATCGAAAATTTTAACCAAACAGAAGGGAAAAAAATGTCGTTTTTTGGCAGGCAAAGATTTCTTGAGAACAGTCCGTCTGGTAGAAGAAGATACCAATTCTGGAGAAGAGGGCCATTTTCAGAAAGGGTTATCACAGAATATGAACCGGAGATTCCGGACCGGAATTATGGATATTATGGTGTTGGACGCGGTGGTTTTCCCCGCGGGGGCGGTCGGGGCCGTTGCTTTGGAGGGGGACGAGGAAGAAACTCAGGGATGCGTGGATAGTTTTTTTAGTGACATAAGCTATCGGTAAATACCGGATTAATCCAGGCACGATTAAGTGAATTTATTATTTAACTCTCATCTATGAAATTAGCATAATAGTTCATTTGATATGACCGGTATAGAAATGAATTTCTAAAATAATGATTCTGATCGATCAATGTATCATGATTGGTGACAGAATCTGTTCGCAAGATTGCATGCACGATTAAGTTTTAACTATTCAGGAAGACATAAATTTCAGGTTAGTAAGGAGATGTAAAATGGGAAATTACGATGTAGTTATTATTGGTGGCGGACCAGCCGGTGTCACCTGTGCTATTTCCGCAAGAAATACCTATCCAGATAAAAGTATTGCATTAATCAGGAACCAGTCGGTTACCCTGATTCCATGTGGAATTCCTTATGTCATAAACACGTTAAACAGCGTGGCTGACGATGTGCTTCCGGATAAATTGCTGGAAGTGACCAAAACGGATTTAATTGTTGATGAAGTGATTGGCAGGGAAAACAAAACTCTTCATCTTAAAAGTGGTAAAAAAATTTCATATACCAAATTAGTGCTGGCAGTGGGATCCACTCCTATTAAACCCCCGATTGAAGGTGCAGACAAAGACGGAATTTTTCTTGTAACCAAAGATCGGGAAACACTTTCCATGGTGCGAGAAAAATCAAGAGAATCAGAACGAATAGTCATAGTTGGCGGAGGATATATCGGTGTGGAACTTGCCGATGAATTACTGAAGGCCGGGAAACAGGTATCTCTGGTAGAGCTGAAACCTCATCTTCTTCCGGTATCTATGGATCCTGAATTTGGTGAGAAGGCAAAGGAGATACTGGAAGATGCTGGAGGCAGAATCTTTTTAAATAACAAGGCCAAAAGATTTCTGGGTAAGGAAAAAGTTGCTGCGCTACAACTCGAAGATAACACTAAAATCGATGCTGATATGGTCATCATCTCTGCCGGCTGCCGGCCAAACACAAAACTTGCTCAGCTGATGGATATCGATTATTATCCGGAATTTGGAATTAAAGTGGATGAATACTTAAGAACTTCCGACAGGGATGTTTTTGCAATCGGTGATTGCGCGGCAAAACATGATTTCTTTACCGGAGAATATTCACCGGTAATGCTGGCATCAACTGCCATGGCAGAAGGGCGCCTGGTTGGCTCGAATCTTTTTCAGGTTAAGGTAATGAGAAAGTACACCGGTGTGCTGGGATCCTTTTCAACCAAAATCGGTAATACCGCCTTTGGTGTAAGCGGAATTACCGAGAATAAGGCAAAGGCCATGAATCTTGATTATGTGACGGGTGAGAGTAATACCGTAGACAGGCATCCCGGAAAACTTCCCGGCGCCTCCCAAATGCATCTTAAACTAATCTTTGCCCGTTACTCCCACACACTTCTTGGCGCTCAAATGTATGGCGGAGATTCCATAGGTGAAATGGTGAATATGTTTGCTGTCATGATTCTGAATAAAATGACGGATATGGAGATTGATAACTTACAGATTGGAACGCATCCGCTGCTCACTGCATCGCCCATAGCATATCCGGTGATCAATGCAACCGTTGATGCTATAAACAAATGGTACCGCTATCAACCGACAGCGACTTAGACAGTGAAAAATTCAGGCAGATTAAATGCAATAACTTGTAATAACAGACAATTTAATTGATCAGCTCCGAAGGGCAATTCCTTGCTGTTACAGCAGATGGATTGATATTTAAATTTATTTTCTTCGAAGTAATATGAGTTTTATAATTTGTAATAGCTGAAAAGGTAAAAGAATCTATGAAACGTCAAAAGTCTTCTCATGATCCTGTTTTTCATGATCTATCTTTTGCCGATCGATACGCTCGCAAGCATATGAAAATGGCTGAGAATTTTGGCAAAGAATATAGTGCTAAACTGGAAAAGAAAGGTTTTAAAAACGGACGCATACTGGATACGGGATGCGGTTTTGGCGGAACGCTAATTTATCTGGCCAGAAATATACCCGAAGCAGAATTTTATGGCATCGATCTGTCAGATCCATTACTTGACATAGCCATTTTAAGAGTTAGAAAGGCTGGACTATCAGATCGTGTCGATTTTCAGAAGGAAGATGTTCACCGCATTCCTTTTGATGATAATTATTTTAATGTTGTTCTCAATATTAATATGGTCCACCTGGTTGATGATCCGGTGACAATGCTCAATGAAATGGAACGTGTTCTTGTCCCGGATGGAAGCCTGTTTATCGCAGATATCCGGCGCAGTTGGATTGGCTATCTGGACAGGGAATTCAAATCCGCGTTAACCCTTTCAGAAGCAAAAAAAATTATTGGTACATCGAATCTCAGAAAGGGCTCTGCATCTTCCAGTCTGCTCTGGTGGCGTTATGAAAACGGATAATCGGGTATCATTATTGAAGAAAATCAAATATATCAACTCAAGAAGGTACTAAACTAAGGAGCACAAAATGAAAAACAGTTTGAACTTTCAGCTCCTGGTGATTGGTGATGGACCGGCGGGTATGGAGGCTGCCATTCAGGGGGCACGGCGCCATTTAAAAGTTGGATTGATTTCCGGTTCCCAAATCGGGGGCAGAGCCATCTGGAGCAGTCTGGTTCCCAGCAAAGTCTGGGTTCATATGGCAGAAAAAGTACTTCGGGTCAATTTTGAAGCTAACAAATTTCCTCCTCCAACGATTGATGATATAAAGAATAAAATAGTTCAAACCTCACAGGAAATATCCATTCATTATCAGAGTTTTTTACAAAGACTTGGAGTAGAGATAATAAAAGGTAATGCACAATATGAAGGAAGTAACAGAGTTTCTGTTGCAGCGGAAGGTGAAAATGAACAGCAGATAACCGCAGATTTTATAATTATTGCAACCGGTTCAGAACCGGCTTTTTTTGAAGGTGTAAAACCGAACGGGGATAGAATCATTGCACCGAGATTTACAAAACAGCTGCAGGAAAATCCCGCCAGTCTGATTATGATCGGCGGCGGAGTCACCGGTTGTGAATATGCATCTTCCCTGGCTGCTCTGGGAACAGAAGTAACCCTTGTCACCGATTTACCGGTCTTGCTCCCTCAGATGGATTCAGAAATTCAACAAACATTAGAAGAATCCTTTTTAAAAAGAGGAATCAAATTGATAAAGTCTTCCCCGGTGCAAAAGGTGCTCCAGGAAGACAGTTCGGTAAAGGTATTTCTATCGGATCAGCAGGTTCTGGAAGCTGATTATGCATTTCTTGCACTTGGTCGGAAACCCGATGTGAAATTCCTCGCTGAAAATAAGAATGCAATTCGTTTAGATAATGACGGAAGTATATGGACAAATGGATATCAACAAACCAGTGAGCCTCATATTTATGCCGTGGGCGATGCAGCCGGTGGAATAATGTCGGCCAACAAGGCACTGTATCAGTCACGGATTGCAATAGCGCACATCCACGGGGAAAATATACCGGCATATAAGGAAGATGATGTGGTTATTGCTGTTTATACCTATCCCGAAATTGCTGGTGTGGGTTTAACTGAACAGGAGGCCAAATCCAGGAATAAACATTATAAAGTGATTCGGAAAAATTATAAAAACCTTATCAAATATCATCTGGATTTTTATGTCGATGGTTTCATGAAACTGATAGTTGATGCAGGATCAAATAAACTGCTCGGAGCACATACCATAGGTCCTCTCGCATCGGAACTGATTGCTCCTGTACTGGTCGGAAAAGGGGCCGGGCTGAAATATGAAGAACTCGGTTCTTTGCCTTTCGCCTATCCCAGCTTTTCAGAGATCGCATTGGTTGGAAGTCATTCTTCTGAATAAGCCCTGAACAGCTAACTGGAAAACAGAGATAGCCTGTCAGTTGCTCCTGGTTAACGGCCTTTTCCTGTGAGACCGGAAATAATGAAATTTGATGAGGGATTTTACAATATTCAGCCAGAATACCAACTATTGTAGCGTTACTTTTTGGTTTCAAGAAAGAATCGGGGTATATTTTTAAAATGGATAAGAATATTACCAGGAATGATATATTAGAAGAATTAGAACATACTGAACATCCGGAAATTGCAGCATCTTTAACCGAATTGGGAATGATACTTGACGTGGCTGTTGAGGACGGAACAGCAAAAGTGGCTGTAGCTCTGCCCAAAATCGATATACCGAATGTGGTCCGGGAAAAAATAGTTGAAAGTATCCGAATACCCCTTAAACGTCTGGGTTTAAAGGCGGATATAGAATATTTTGAAATGACTGAAGCCGCCAGGGAACGGTTTCTTTCAATGGCTCGCAGCCGCTGGAAGGGTTCAATATGATTTTTGCCATCCCGTCCCGGAGTTGCGTTCCTGAATTAAAAAACTACCGGAATAATTATTAGCCTGGTTAATTCACAAATTCTAACATCATTAGACAGTATAATGGTTTTTTTCTCTGTGCCCTGAGCCCTTTGTGGCTATTTCA
>JAFGSO010000358.1 GCA_016934605.1 Calditrichota bacterium
ACTATTTCTCCCTCAACAACCTTGTGAATGTCAGGTTTTCTATGGCATTCAAGACATTCCCGGTCAGAAGTCCGGATAACCAGATTTTCTACATTCACTTTATGAGGGGGATGGCAGTCCGTGCAGGCCGGAATAGTCCCGGGTTCTTTTTCCCATAATTCACCCCGGATTACTTTGGTGTGAACCTGCTCAATGCGGGCATGACATTTTGTACAGGTTCTGGCAATATTTCTGGCTGAAATGGACGAACGCGGATTGGTGTGTGGAAGTATCAGATGATTTCCATGACAATCGTTGCAGGTGGCGGTTACAATAAGCCCCTGTTTGAATAAACCTTCTCCGTGAATACTCTGGGAATAATTGCTCAGAATATCCCTCTCCGGAATATTATATACCCTGGCCACCGGTGCACCTTCCCGGTGACATTTACCGCACAGAACCGGAATATTCATCTTGTAGGTTCGGGAATTAACATTGGAAGGAGGCAAAATGTCATGCTCCCCGTGACATTCACTGCAGGTCGGGGCATAAGGGGCTCCCCGCTTCAGGGCTATCCCGTGAACACCTGCCATAAAATCTTCGTCGGCATCGCCATGGCAGATCGCGCAATCCACCCTTTCCAGATCTTCGGGATGAGGATACTCTTCAACATCGGCATCAAAATGGCAGCTGATACATTCAAGATCCTGATGCACCGATTGTGCATATTTCTCAAAATCAACAAAAAGAGAAATAGTCCGTCCCTGCTTTTGGGTGGTCAAATCCGGATCGGAATGGCACATCTGACATTCTTCATTGGTGGCTGCAAATGAAAATTTTATCAGACTAACCGATATCAAGACACTAAAGAAAAAAAAGATCGCTACCCGCATCTGCAGCCTTCCGGTTTTAATCAGAACCTGGCTTATATATATAAAAATGAAATCGAAAAATTTTGAGCTGTCAGTACAAAAAAAAGAAAATTCATTATTTCTTTCATGTTATCGGAAAATATATAATTTTCAACAAATTTAGTCAATAAATTTTATTATTCTTCAAAGACTAACTATCTTTCATTATTGATAAACAAATAAACTTTTATTTTCTTCGAGCCGTATAGAATTTTAAATTGCATCCAACAAATTGACAGAGAGAATTGTGCTATCCGTCCGTTTTAAAGTTAATCAACGTTTACAAAATTTCTCAGAACAGCTTCGATCGGTGAAGATATTTCATCTTAAGATGATTCTTCACCTCAGTGTATGGATTTTATTTTTCATCATATTGCTATTATCGGTTAATAAAGGCTTCCTGAGTATCGTAATTCCTCTTGTCGTTATCGGTGTAACAACCGGAAAAATTGTCAAAGAGATATTGAGTAAAATTTCACCTCCCTCAGAAATTCCAATACTTTTTCTTCTGGTGTTTATGCTGCTGGAGCGACTATGGTTTTCCTGGCTGATGAATACCGACCTCACCGGGGGGTATCCCAGAGTTATGGCATTCATTCCGCAAATCTGTCTGCTTATATTCATCACTTTCACCCTGTCCTTCCTGTTAATTGAAAACAATAAAGGAAGATCCAGAACGATCTATCTTTATATGTTTCTGGCCTTCCTGAGCCTGCTGCTCCTCAAGCTTTCAGATCATCATTTCTGGATGATTTTTCAGATCATTCTTCTGTTCGTATTTTTCAGGCAGACTTCCTGGGCGGAAAAACTGACAAAAATTGAGTGCATAATTTATTTTACGATCATCGGCATTATTGCCCTGAATTACCAGAAAATCCCCTATCTGGCTATTCGGGATATAACTGTTTTGAGCTTTGGCTGGTATTTTTTGCCAAAAATACTCAGCCATTTTGTGTGGATTTATCTACTCGCCGTACTACTTAAAATCCCATTTGTGCTGGTTTACCATCATGCCGGACTCAGCCGGAAGTTCAAAATTGCCGGCTGGTTGCAATCCAGTATTCCTCAATTTATTCAACTGGTGATTCTGGTACTGGTTTTTTACTTTTTCATCGGCGGCTGGCAGGCGGAAAATCTTAAGAACGCTATTATTACTCAGGTGGACAAAATCGCCACTTCCAATATCAGGACTCCGCATACCAGCTATCAGTTAAGGATCGATGAATATCCTTTTGAAATCAAACTGTCCGAATATGAAACAATAAATATCAATCGATCTCCCTACAAAAATGCCGTCATACCACTTCGGCAACAGGATTCACAGAAACGGGATTATTTTCTGTTGACACAATTAACGACAGCAGAATTAGATGTCGCACAACTCGTAAAAATTGATTCTTCCTTTTTAAAATTGATCCATAGCGAACTGCAAACAGTTGCCGCCAGTGGACTGGTTTCATATCCATTTAGAGTATCGGAATGGGATTCCATCCTGTACAATCTTCAGTGGTGGATAAGCCGTTCAGATTATCAGGAAATACGTATATTCCCCTTTGCGCTTACTCCTTACGAGTCTGAAGAGGCCCTGGCCGTTCGATTTCCCGGTTATGGCGCCGCAGCAGAAAATGAAACACGATTTACGATTATGCATAGTGATATTTTTACAGCGGGACGTGTTTTTATTCCCATGATCAATTACCGGGCTGAAAAAACCGGTCTATGGGCATTCGATATTGTTATAATTCCAACATTTTCCTTTTTCGGTTCCCCCTTGATACGCCAGATTCTTTTCTGGTTAATCGCATATCTGCTAATAAACCTGCTGGTTATTCAAAGGGTCATCAAATTCGGAAACCAGATTAATGAAATGATTGTGCAGAAATTCGACCAGCTGACACTGGGGATCAGACAGATTTCCGGAGGTAATCTGAATTATAAAATTGATATGGAAGGTGAAGACGAGTTTGTGGAACTAGCGGAGCGTTTCAACCAGATGAGTATTGAACTTCAGCAGAAAATGGACGAAGCCCGTGAAAAGGATCGACTGGAGCATGAATTGAGAATTGCCCGCGATGTTCAATTAAATCTTCTCCCTGCAAATCTTCCGGAAATAGAAGGTTATAGCCTCAGTTCACACATTCGCACGGCCACAGAAGTCGGTGGAGATTTTTACGATGTTCTGCCGCTGAAAAGCGGGAAATATCTTTTTGTGATCGGAGATGTATCCGGGAAAGGAACATCGGCTGCTTTTTATATGGCACAATGTATCAGCCTCATCCGATTTGCCAGAGAATTCAGCAGCGATCTGAGGGATATCATGTTACGTCTGAACAATTATTTTTCAGATCCGATGATCGATCGCCAGATATTTGTTACGGCCATTATCGGCATACTGGAAATCGAGAGAAATTCCATTTCATTTATCAGGGCCGGCCATAACCTGCCGATTTACCTCCCTTTTAAGAATAAATCCGATATCAAGGAATTGAAAAGTCAGGGACTCGGCCTGGGGCTGGAAAGATCGGGTACTCTTTTCCAGAAAACGATGAAAATAAAAACCATAAAATTCAACAAAGGTGACACCCTTTTTCTCTATACTGACGGTCTGGTTGAAGCGTCATCCTATGAAGACAGCGCAAAACACCCTGAGCAAAAAACGGAATTTTTTGGTGAAGACAGACTGCTTGATATTTTGAAAAAACTTCACGGCAAAAATCCCGATGAAATTATTGCAGAAGTTAACAGGGAGATATGGAAATTCTATGGTACTTCGCCGCTCATTGATGATATGACCATGCTGGTGATACAGCGGTCGGGGGAAGAATAATTTGTCTGGCCGATGGAAGAATACAAGAAAACAAGCCTGTCTGGCTGAAGGACAGGACACAAAAAATAAAGTACAAAATACAAAATACAAAGTACAATATACAGTAGGCAGTTGGCAGACCAAAGTTATCAGAAAGCAGAAACCAGAAAGCAGTCTTCTTTACCGACGAC
>JAFGSO010000359.1 GCA_016934605.1 Calditrichota bacterium
ACAGTCATCAGGTATCGGTATCGCCCGGTCATATCATACGAGACTCTCTGTTGCTGTCTCTGGGGGGACGTTACGATTTACAGGAATTGCAGGGAGAGTTCTTCCTGGGATTAGTTGAAACTAACTCATCCTCCGAAATTCAGAATTTGCCAGCTCAATCTGATCCAGAGGAGATGCTAAATCAGTATGGATTCATATCCTCGCGTTTTAATTTTTCCGATTCCTCAAACTGGAAAATAGAAATGACAGGCAGGGAAGTATCGGTGCAGAAGATTTCCGAACTTCTGCCACAGCAACAGCCTGTTTCAGGAAGTTTGGATTTCTCCGGAAACTTTCAGGGTAATCTGTTCCATCCCAGAATTGAGCTGAGTTTTATGCTGGCCACACTGCAATATAATGAGGCCAGGCTCGATTCAGCCGGGGGAGTATTTGCCATTCGAAATAATTTTGCCATACTGGATTCCCTGAAAATTTATCTGTACGGTGAGATGTCGAAAATTTCCGGAGAAGTAGAACTAGAGTCAGATTCTTCACAGATTTTTACAGTTAACCGGAACAGCAGAATCAGCATTCAGGCGAATGGGGAACATCTGAACCTGCAATTTCTCGAACCGCTGATGCAGGAACACATGAAAATGAAGGGGTTCCTGGATTACTCACTCCATGTCCGGGGAATTGTCGGAAATCCCGACATTGAAGGAGAGATCAGAATTTCCGAAGGTTCGTTTGTTTTAAATCCCGATGTGCCGGGACTAGCAGACATTTCACTTCGAATGAATTTCAGCGATTCACTCTTCACCTTACAGGAACTGAAAGGCCGGTACCGGCAAACCCCATTTCTGCTTGCAGGCAATTTTATCACAACCAACTGGCGACGATTTAAGCCCGATTTTACCCTTCGGATAGAAAACAGTGAAGCTATGAATCTGAAAGGAGAGATTTCTCAGGAAACGTTTCAGTTACAGCTTGAAATCCGTAATTTTCAGATAGAACCTCTGCAGACTTTTATTCCCGATATCACCGGACTGAACGGCGAACTATACTCAGATCTTGTGCTGTCTGGAAGCTATAATAATCCCGAAATCACCGGAGAACTTCGTTTAGCAAACTTCAAATTGCAGCCTGCAATGTTGCAGGAAAAAATCCATAATGGTAAAATCCGGTTATCCTTGAACGGAAATGCAGTTGTTATCGATACTTTTCAGGCGCAACTGGATGATGGTCGTATCAACCTTTCCGGATCTTTTCAGCATCATGATCTCAAATTAACAGCTTTGGACGTAAGAACCACCATGGAGAGTGTTTCCATAGCTCAGCAGGATTTTTTTATACTTCTGGTAGAATCAGCCAATTTAAAATATCATAAAACCGAAAATTTTTATCTGCTCGAGGGAAATATTATCCTGGGTAAAAGTGAAATTGTCAGGAACATTGAGCCCCGTGATATTATTCAGTCCTTTGAAACTGTGGAACAACCTGCTGCTCAGCCGCCGGAACTGTTCAGGAATACAAAAATCAATGTGCAGCTTCGGGAGAGCGAAAAAATCTGGATCGATAATAACCTGGCCAAACTGAGACTTCATACAGAGATGACATTTATCGGAACTCTGGCACGTCCCAATATTACCGGGCGTTTAAATGTGGAGGAAGGATATGTCATGTATCTGGACCGAAAATTTCAGGTTGAAACCGGTGTTCTGGATTTTATAAATCCCACTGAACTGAATCCGGTGATTAACCTTAAAACGGTTTCCACGGTGAAGGTTTACGAACTACAGGAGCCCACAGAATATAAAGTTACACTGGCCGTTTCCGGTCCGATGGACCAGCCTGTGGTGGAATTAACATCCAATCCACCACTGGACAGATCCAGTATTCTCTCACTGCTTACTCTGGGTACACCGATGGAAAATATTGCTTTCACGGGTGAAGAAGAAGGACCTTCTGTCGCTAATGTTCTGAGAAGCCGCGCTGCATCGTTATCCAGCCGGAAGATAACCGGATTGGTATCCCGCCAGGTTGGTAATCTTCTGGGTCTTGACCAGGTCCGGATTGAAGGAAATATTTTTCGTTTTAAGGAAACCGGTGGACCCCAGCTGGTGGCCAGCAAAACTTTTCTGGACAATTTTGAGGTGACCTATTCAACATCGGTAGGTCATCTGAATGAACAGAGCATCAGACTAGACTATCATATCTCAAAATACTGGTCCATTCAGGGACAGACAGACCAGCGGGGCGAATCCGGAATTGACCTGAAATATCGGCTGAAATTCAGATGAGACGACCAGACGGAAAAAATCTGATAAAGATACTGCTCATTCTGGCTGCAATGAGCTCACAGTTGCTTGCCACGCCGAAGGAAAAATATTCCATTGAGTCGGTAAAAATAGAGGGAAATGAGGTCTTTTCCGACGAACGTTTACGCAAGACCATGGTCACTAAAACGTCCTCTTTCTTTAAAACCCGTACCTTTTATATGGATGTATTCCAGAACGATCTGGAAAATCTGCAGCGCTTCTACAGACAGATGGGATTTCTGGATGCCCGTATCGAGGAGTATACAGTCCGGCGGGATACCACAGAAAAAAGAGTTCATATTACAATTCAGGTTTTTGAAGGCCCCAGAACTTATATCGAGGCAATCACAATTTTCGGCAATCAGTTCTTCTCCGAAAAAAGGTTAATGGAAGAATTCACCTTAAGGGAAGAAGAACCACTACTCCGGTCCAGAATTGAGAGTACTACCAATAACCTGCTGACGCTCTATGCCAATAACGGATTCCTGGATGCAGATATCAGCTCGGATGTTACGGTGAAACAGCAGTCTCAACACGCTTTTGTGGACTTCATTATTACTGAGGGAAAACGGTACCGGATAGGTGACATTCATATATCCGGTCTCGAAACCACACAACCTTTTGTGGTGAAACGGGAACTTACTTTCCGGAAAGGGGAAGTGGTTGATTATTCCAAACTGTTAAAATCACAGCGAGAATTATATTTAACCGGGCTTTTTCAGGGCGTATTCATCTCACTGGAGTCGACTGATCCGGAAGATTCGCTGCGGAATGTACATATCGATATAAGAGAAGCGATTCCTTCCCAATTGAACATTGCGGTGGGTTATGGAACAGTTGAGAAAGCCAGAATCCGGACCGAGGTATTAACCGATAATTTCCGGGGGACGGCTCGAAAACTCAGCTTTGCGGCCAAAGCAAGTTTTACTTACAGGGGTGCAGAAGCCTCCTTTACCGAACCCTGGACACTTGGAACGCCCTTTCGAACGGACTTTAATTTATCAGCCGAATACCTTGAAGAGCCCTCTTATAACCTCAGATCTATTGGCGGAAGACTCACCATTGGGCGCAAGTTTTTAGCCCGATCCAATACAACAATTACCTATCGACATGAAAATAACAGACTTTCGGATATAAAAATTGCAGAGTTTCAGACCCAGCCCCCCAATAATATCCGCAGTTTAAGACTGTCTTTTATCTATGATACCCGCAATAATATCTTTAATACAGCAAACGGTTTTTATGGTGAGTTCGGTAATGAAGTGATTGGACCATTTTACCGAAGGAAAGTGGATTTTATGAAAGGCACCGCGGAACTGAAATATTTTCGTCCTCTCACCGGGAGTACCATATTCGCAACCGCATTCCGATTCGGGTGGATCACGGCAGCCGGCGGATTAGATAAAATACCTCTCAATGAACGGTTTTATGCCGGTGGAGCTGGAGATTTACGTGCATTTGAATACCGGAAAGCAGGACCCCTGGATAAAAACGGGCTTCCTGTCGGAGGTAAGATAAAACTGATATGGAATCTGTTTGAAATCCGCCAGCGGGTTTATAAGATGTTCGGTATCGCTTTGTTTGGCGAGATCGGAAATATATATATTGAACCTTCCGAATTAACCCTTCGGAATCTCCGGCAATCACTCGGTGCAGGAATTCGTTTTAATTCTCCTGTAGGTTTATTGCGCCTGGATTTGGGCGTTAATCCGGATCCACGAAATAACGAAGATCCCACACAGATTTATTTCAGTGTGGGGCATCCATTCTGAATTCAATCCGTTTTACAAAAGACTGTATTTGAGCTCATTATAAGGTATTTATAGTTCAGTTCATTCATATTATTTTGCATTGCTATCCAATATAAAATAAAATGATTATTGCCTTAGCTCCGAAATTTTTTGATATAAGTCAATAACGAACAATTCACTAATGTACCTTGATTTGAAGCTGGTTCTGA
>JAFGSO010000360.1 GCA_016934605.1 Calditrichota bacterium
ATGTATGTGATTTTTACCGATAGACCCCCTCCTCATCCGCTCCAATCCGGCCCCTAACCCACTGTGTTATGTGTGGGTAAAGATCAGTTGATTAAGGAGGGGGATTAAGGGGGAGGTTGGAAAATTTGAAACCAACACATATAATTTTTCAGATATGTAAAAACCATATGTCTGAGATAAATAGAGATCAGTGAATCTGGACTGGTGTGATAAAAAGTAAATATTCATGCCTCAACTTCAGATAATATAAAAATCAAGTATATCAAAAAGGAGATAAAATTATGAGCCGTAAAGCAAAATCGGCAAAGCCGGTTTTTAATCAGTGTTTCCCAGTTGCCGCAATTATTTTTCTGCTGTTTTCTTTCGCTGTGAATCCTGGCTTCAGTCAGGAGCAGGGTGAAATGATTCATCCTCAGCTTCAGAAGGCCATGGATGCCTATCGATCAGCTGATTTTGATACATCCATTCGTCTCCTGGCTGATCTGGCGGAAAATCCGTCACTCGAAAAAGATCAGCAAAAGGAAGTATATCGCCTGCTGGGACTGTCTTATACCGCCAAGGGCTTGTATGAAAAAGCCAAATCGGCCATTGCGGAGTTACTGAAGCTGGAACCACCGCTGGTAAATCTCGATCCGGACCGCGAACCGCCAAAACTGATGAAAATATATTATGAAGTCAGGAAAGATTATACCGGTTCTTACCAGGTGGAAAGACCGGATCCCGGAATGAAGACTATAGCTGTGCTGGATTTCATGAATCGCTCGGTTGAGGACAAGGAGAAGTACGATCCGCTGGAGAAGGGATTCTCAGACCTGATGATTCACCAGCTCCATGGTGCCACTGAGCTGAAAGTGGTGGAACGGGAACGGATTCAGTGGATACTGGATGAAATTAAACTGGAAAATGATCCGGGTCTGTTCGACACCGAATCTGCAGTTCGTCTGGGAAAACAGCTGGGTGTGCATACCATTATTCTGGGGAGTTTTATCAAATTCAAAAATGAGATCTGGCTGGGAGCCCGCCTGGTGAAAGTGGAAACCAGTGAAATCCTGCTGACTACCGAAGTGAAGGGTAAAGCGGACAAATTTTTTGAATTGAGTGAGGACCTGGCCTCTAAAATCGCAGAAGAAGTCAATGTCGAGATTTCCCCGGAAGCAATGGGAGAGGTTTCGGAAACCCGTTCTCTGGAAGCCATGATGTCCTACTCCGAAGGACTTTCCTTGCTGGAAAAGGGAGATTACAAAAGCGCTTACCAGAAGTTCCAGGAAGCGCTGGAATACGATCCGGAATATACCAGAGCAAAGTATAAAGCGGAAAGTATCAAACCGCTCATCAGCTGAACACCATTAGATAAGTGCAAATTTTAATTATTTCGTGAGTAATTCATCTTGAGTAAAAAAATAAAGTGCGCGGATTGTCTTCCCCCCTTTGAAGGGGGGAAAGGGGGGATGTTTATACATATATCCGGACTTGTGAGAAAGATATTCCCAATAATAATGGTGATCCTCGGCGGCTGCGCCTCCCTGAAATTTCAGGAAGACATATCGGACTATCGTAATCAGATTACCAGCCTGCTGGACCAGTTGCGACAGGATCAGTCCAATGCCGAAATTCACCGGGATCTGGGTGTTATATATTTCCGGACGGCCCATTACGATACCGCCCGGTATTTCCTGTACAGGGCATATTCTGAGGATTCAACCGATGCCAAAACAATTTTATATTACGGCCTGAGCCTGGAATTTGACCGCAATGAAAAAGAAGCTCTGGCAGTTTATGAAAAATTCACCAATATTTCCGGATTGTCCCCCTATAAAAACCTGATCGAGTCCCGCTATGTTTTCCTTCGCCGACAGTTGCTCAGAGAGGAAATGCGTCAGCTGGTCCGGAAAGAGTCTGAAATCAGCGGTCTGCCGGTATCCGGCAACACACTGGCTGTTTTTCCATTTGCCTATACGGGATCGAATCCCCGATACCTCCCGCTGGGAAAAGGTTTAAGTGAAATGATCCTCATCGATCTGGACAGGATAACGGATCTGCAATTAGTGGAGAGAGTGCGGATCCAGGCGCTGCTGGATGAGCTGAAATTTGCCCGCAGTGAGTACGTGGAACCCTCCCAGGCTCCGCGTGCTGGCAGATTTCTGGGAGCAGGGCAGATAATAGGCGGGAGTTTTACCGTATTTAACAACAAACAGACCCGGGTAGATGCCACCTACTGGAATGTATACGATGAAAAAGCACCTGTCTCGGCCGGGAGTTCCCAGCTCCTTTCCAATTTTTTCCGGATAGAGAAAGACCTGGTTTTTCAGATTGCAGAGGCAATGGGCATTCAATTAACTCCGGAACAGCGGGAAGAGATTGATCAGGTTCCCACCAAAAATCTGGAAGCTTTTCTGCAGTATTGTCTGGGATTGGAATATGAAGACAGCGGCGATTTTCAGCAGGCGCTTCAATATTATTCGAATGCTGTGAAGCTTGATGAAAGCTTCTCGGGTGCTCAGGAGAAAACAACCCTGATGAAAAACCTGCAGATTAGTACGGGTTCCAGCAGGGAAGTAGCAGATGCAGCGAATGCTCTGGAAGAAGGTTTTGAAGTTTTACCGGATGCACAGACTTCCAGTCTGGTGGATAGTCGGCTCTCCACTCTGGGATCGAATATCAATTCCAATTTTGTCCCGGGAGATGATAAGACATATTCGGCGGAAGAAGCGGAAAATGCCGGTGTAGGTGCTGAACTTCCTTTACCGCCTGGTCCGCCCGATCGCTGAAAGTCCGAATAGTGGCTTTTTTTTAAGGAAATTCATTCTATTGAGTGTTAATTCTATGAAGATATATAAAAAAGTTTTGGTATTACTGTTGCCGTTCCTGATAACAATACCATGGGATTCTGCGAACACAGCCAGTTTTGTGCGTGTCTCACCGGTCATTCAATTCTGGCGGTTACAGGGTCACCCGAATTTTTCCGAGTTCAGCACAGTTGTTTACAGCCGATTGCCGGTCCGGAACGATCTCTCCCTCAGCATGCAGCTTGGCCAGGCAATGATCGGAGGAGAAGTTACCGGGCTAAGGGGGATTACAGACCTGCAATCCATCCTGATCTATCATTTACGGGAAACAAATACTACCTTGAATCTGGGATTCAATCTGCCCACCGGGAAAAAAAGCCTCAGCCGGGATGAATTTTCCACTTCCTCAATCATCACCCGTAATCCGTTCAGCCTGCAGGTCCCGGGTTTCAGTCAGGGATGGAATGTTTCAGCCGGGATTACCCGGGCATTTCCCATAACGGAAAAACTGGTACTGGGTGGGGGTGTATCTTTCCTGCTCAAAAGAAAATATAAACCGCTGTCCGGGATGGATGATTATGATCCCGGCAACGAATTGCTATTGACTTTCGGTGCCGATTTCAGGCTGAATTCATCCTCCACCCTCAGCGGAGATCTTCTGTGGAACTGGTATGGCACAGACAGGCTGGGTAGTGAGAAAATATTCGATCCGGGTTTTAAGCTATCATTCATGGCCCAATACAGGAAATATATCCGCTTCGATGAATTTTCCGTCCTTATGCTTGTTCGTCTCCGGGGAAAAAGTGATCTGGTGATTGACGGACAACTGGTGACCGAAGATCAGAAAACCCTTCCCAATCAGCTGGAATTCCGGGGACAATACCGGCAGCGGATCAATCCGAAATTTAATATCAGATACCTGACCGAAATCCAGGTTCATCAGGCAACACCCAATCGCTATTCCGGAACCAGATTGATTGGTCTGGGTATTCAACCCACTCTAAAACTATCACCGGTCACCGATCTGTTCGGAATGATCAGGTACCGGCTTGGCTATATCAGAGACGGTTACCGGGTAAGAGGGTATGAAATCGGCGTTGGAGCAGAGTTTCGTTTTTGAAGTAATAAGCAAAATGAATTTAGTTCCTGAATCTTTAGGTTCTAAATAGAATAAATCCCTCCATTCCCCTTAGTAAAAGGGGCCAGGGGGATTTTAGAGAGATAGTTAATTCCAGAAAATTTTTTTTATCACTACCAAACAGCCATATATTTCTATGAACAATAAAATACCATTACAACTGATTTCAATTACCATCATGCTCTTGCTGGTAATTGTCCCCGGAGTTGTGTCTCAGTTATTTATTCCCACCGGTGATACTCTAA
>JAFGSO010000361.1 GCA_016934605.1 Calditrichota bacterium
ATAGGGATGATTAAAGTCAATTTCAATCTCCTCTCCCTCTATCCTGTTAATAATGAAAGGCATCTGACGGCCATCTCCGGTATCAGCTACAAATCGCATTCCTTCCTTTACCTCCACATTTTCCGGAAAATCTGACATTTTTACCTCACGAACCGCTTTTTCATCATATTGACCATATCCTTTTTCCGGCGGAAGTTTAACGGTTTTCTGGCTTCCAATAACCATTTCGCCGATCTTATTTTCCAGTTCAGGCAGAATCTGATTCTGACCGGTCAGAAAAGAAAATGGCTGCTCCTTGGTCGTGGAATCCAGTATATTCCCTTCCTGATCTTTGACAGTATAATTAATGGTGATTACTTTGTTTTCCTCTAATGCCATACTAAAAACCTCCATGGGATTTTGGATTATAGTTTTTCTAAATTACAATGAACTTTCTAAAAAATTGAACATATATTGTTTGATTATAATATGATAGATATGTTACAACCTTTAACTTAATGAACACAACAGCCATATCCAAAGGCTAAAAGGATTAAATAACCTTATAGTGTCGTTTATTGTTAAATTTTGATTAATTCAGGTATTTCTTGTGCCTGACATCATCAAAATAGATTCGGAAATATTCATTAAATGGAAATGAACAATCGATGAAAGTAGCCGTCTTGTTGTCCGGAGGTGTAGACAGTTCTGTTGGCCTGCGTCTATTGAGGGAACAGGGACATGATATCACTGCGTTTTACCTGAAAATCTGGCTGGAGGATGAACTCACTTCGCTCGGAGAATGTCCCTGGGAGGAAGATCTTCAATATGCCCGGGGTGTCTGCCAGCAAACCGGTGTTCCATTGCAGATACTCCCGTTTCAGCGTGAATACTGGGATACCATTGTCTCTTATTCTATCCGCGAACTCAAAGCAGGTCGCACACCCAATTCAGACATGTTTTGTAACCGACTGATAAAATTTGGACTTTTTGTCGACAAGATCGGGTCTGAATTCGATAAAGTGGCATCAGGACATTATGCCCGCATCGAAAAAAATAATGGAAATTTTATTCTGAAAAGGTCCCCCGATCCCGTGAAGGATCAGACCTATTTTTTAGCCTATATGCAGCAACACCAGCTGACCAGAACGATCTTCCCGCTGGGAAATTATACCAAGAAGGAGGTGAGGAAACTGGCACATGATTTTGACCTGCCAAATAAAAACAGAAAAGATAGCCAGGGAATCTGTTTTCTCGGTCAGATCCGTTACACAGATTTTGTAAAATATCATTTAGGAGAGAAGCCGGGACAGTTTATTGATATTGAGACTGGCGATATTGTCGGTTACCACAAAGGTTACTGGTTCTACACCATTGGTCAACGGCAGGGTCTGGGCCTTTCCGGGGGTCCATGGTATGTGTTAAGAAAGGATACTGACAATAACCTACTATATCTTTCCCGGAACCGGGAAATCCGCGATGATCTGAACCGGACATTCAAGGTTGGAGAATTCAACTGGATCTCCGGTGAAAAACCCGAAAAACAACGACTCCAGGTGAAAGTGAGGCACGGTGAACAGATTATCAATTGCCGGTTACATTTTAAGAACAACAGCATTGGAGAGGTTATACTGGAACATCCAGATCAGGGTCTGGCACCCGGACAGTTTGCGGTCTTTTATGATGGAGATATATGTCTGGGAGGAGGTATTATCCGGGATTAGTTTTACCCGCTTATAATCATAGAAGTGTTTGGAGAAAACACTTTTCTATCCAGACCTTTTTTCAGTTCCTTGGCCGCTAATCAACTCCCCAACCGTGACGAATGTGTTAATTACCTTCAATTCTTCTTATAATGGCATGAATTTTGTCGATCAATATAAATAAGAAGGGTATAATTATGTATGGAAAATTTTTATATCTGCTGGGGCTTGCGTTTACTCTATTCATAGTGGTCATGTTCATCAGTTACCTATTTCGCAGTGGATTTTCCGGAATTCTGAAATTTTTCTTCAGCCGCCTTCTGATTATATCGTTCGTAATAACTGTCTGTCTAATCGCAGGAATCGGCATTTACTCAGCGATTAACGGTACCGATCCGATGGAAACCCTTCTTTATCTCAAAGAAATGGTTCAAAAAGAGCTATCTTTCCTGTAAAATAAATTCCTTAAGCACGATCATCATTTTCTGCCTCAGAATAGATACACAAAATATAAACAAATCATAAAAATTGTTTTTAAAACCTGCAGAATCGATATCATATTTATAAACCGGTCAGAAAATAATGTGTAAATTATTCACTCACTCTATAGATAGTTATCCCCCAGGAAACCGGATCGTTCGGAGGCAAATCGTTCCATTCTTCAAAAGAGTGGGAATCATCTGTGCGGTAATAAACTTCATAGTCACCCTTCTTCAGAAAAACAACATTGTTGAACAATCGGTTTTTTCGAGCACCTCCGGCATGGTCTGTCAGCCGATATGACATCTTCCAAACCACCTGACCGGTTTCTTTCTCCGTGATCCAGGCATAATCGTACATCTCGCCCTGCCAGCCTTCTCCTAGCGCATAAATCCGCACTTCTGAGTCTTCTTCCAGTCGAAAATTGTCCTGAACCTGTTCACTGTCCCGTACCCTGATCATTCTGGCAAGTACTGCAGGGTCCTCAAACTCGGCGAAAGTATCTACATCCTTAAGACTGACTCCGTCCTGCCCTAGAGCAACTGTTAAACCATAATGCTGCTGGCCATAAGGAGGATCAGCATTCCATTCTTGGTAAGAATGGGAACCATCTGTAATGAAATAGGCCATATATTTTCCAGCCGGAAAACTTACGATTTCATCCTGCAGGCGGTTCTTACTGCTCCCGCCTGCATGTACCGTCACATCATAATTCATCTTCCAAACAATCTCCCGGGTTTGGGCATTCACTATCCATCCATAATCATACATCTCATGATCCCGGCCCTCGCCTATCGCATACAAATGCAAGTCTGCCGGATTTTTTAAGGAAAAACCGCCGGAGCGAACCTCACTGTTCCGTACTCCGGTCAACGATAAAATTTCCCTGTCCTGATCCACCGGCTGAAAATCATGCGATTGAAATGCTGAAGCTGGCTGGACTTCCCAGAAAATCAGGCCCCAGAAATAGGCATCGAACGCCGGGGCTGAGTTCCATTGCTGCGGGGAATGAGAATCATCTGTTGCATAAAACACCGCATATTCACCCGCTGGCAGTGAAATTGTCTCCCTCACAAGCCGATTTTTTTCCGCTCCGCCCGCCGGTTCCGAATTGCTATAAGTCAATTCCCAAACCCTTCGGCGATTTCCGGTATTCAGTATCCACCCATAATCGAAATTTTCATGGCGATATGCCTCACCCAGGCAATACACCTTTATTTCAGCAGGTTTCTTGAGAATAAATCCCCGATAAATATATTTATCATCTCTATCAGCTATAAGAGACAGTGCCGTTTTTTGACGGACTTTTTCCTGATTCGTAAATACTTCTGTTTTTGACAGTGGTTTTCCCTCCGCTTTAATCTCCAGTTTCAGTTCCCGGTAGAGTTCCCGATCCAACCTCCCCCACCACCACCGGTGACGATCACCGAACAGCCACTGGAAAAAGGTTCCGAAGAAACCATGATTATCGGGAAAATGGCGATTTCGCCAGATATTATCGTTTGAATAATATGAAAATGTTGAATAATAGACTTCATAAATACCGTCCCCGAGTTCAATCCGATCCTTCTGATGCTGACCGTCTGGTCTGCCCATCCGGTAATCAACTGGTTTAAATGACCAGATGACTTCACGGGATTCAGCATCGAGTATCCAGCAGTTCCCTGCGATCAGTTCATACCCCTCTTCCCGCTGATAAACGCCTGTCGCCTCAATTTTCACTGGCTGAGGTGAACTGAGCTCAAATCCGGCTATCCGAAGTTCATCTGGGTAAATATTATCCATTTTTAATAATGTTGATTGTGCACCAAGAGAGTTAAGGAAAAGCAAACTGAGCAATAAAACCAGCATTACTCCTGTTTTCATGAATTTTTCTCCTGAAAATATTATGTTAATTCAGGGTACGGATGACGTCCAGTTTTGTTTCGGATGATCGTGAACGCATTGACTTTACAGTAGGTTCAATTCCCGGATTCATTTTTAAATTCTAACCAAAAATATTTGAAATTTTAAATTGCTGTGAATAAATGAATTTTTTTCAACCACTGGGAGTCTGTAATATTTTATCA
>JAFGSO010000362.1 GCA_016934605.1 Calditrichota bacterium
CTAAAGGCGAAGAGAAAAAGGAAGAGGCAGAGGAAATCGATATCAGCAAAAAAGTAGATGATGAGATAAACGAATTCTTCAAAAAAGAGATACAGATTGACGATCTGATGAAAGATGTCCAGAAAAAAAACAAAAAAGAAAGGTAGATGAATGAAAATGGTTTATCGGATCGGCCTGTTCACTTTTTTCATTTCCCTGTTTATTTCTGCATGCGGCAGTTCACGCCAGTTTACAGTGACTGACCTGAAAGAGGATCAATCTGTAAAATTTTACCTTGATGATGGGACCACTGACAGCGGAATTATTCTTGAAAAGAAAGCCGATGGAATCATCTATGTCTCTGAATCGAGCCATGAGGTGGTAAATGTAAGCCGGAACTCAATCCGCCGGATTGAAAACATTGATATCGTATATGATTATCGTGCATACGAAATAAGTAAAGCGGAAATTGATAAAACAAAATCCTCCCGAAATACCTGGGGTTATGCTCTTGGAGGAGCCTTCATTGGCGGTGCCGCGGGTTTGGCGGTTGGACTCCCCTTATGGTATGCAGATCTCGACCAGATTCCGCCCTATTTTTATGCGGGTGCGGGAGCAATTGCAGGCAGTATTTATTTTGCTTTCCGGGGACAGGAAAAAGACCGGCAAAATGCCATCCGGGAAATCCGGTATTTACGTCTCTCTGAAGAGAATCTCAAGAAAGAACTAAAGAATGAACAGGAGAAAATTGACCAGCTTGAACTTGAAAAACAGAAGCTGCTCAATAAGCTGAAAAAACAAACAGATGAAAAAGACTGATAAGAATGAGCGAGTTAAAACAGAAAATAGAGGAAACTGTCAGTTTTATCCGGAAACACACTGATGTGAAGCCACAAATCGGTATTGTCCTGGGTACAGGTCTGGGAGATCTGGTTAGAGAAATCGATATTTCCGCAGAGCTTTCGTACCAGGATATTCCTAATTTTCCGGTATCGACAGTTGAAACTCATGCCGGTAAACTTATTTTTGGTAACCTGTCCGGAAAAGACGTTGTGGCAATGCAGGGCCGTTTTCATTACTATGAAGGATATTCCATGCAACAGATTACTCTCCCCATACGGGTGATGCGTTTCCTGGGGGTGAAGACCTTGCTGATTTCCAATGCCGCCGGTGGAATGAATCCTCTTTATAAAAAAGGAGATTTAATGATTATGGACGATCATATAAACCTCCTGGGAGATAATCCATTAATTGGTCCCAACAACGATGAACTGGGTCCACGTTTTCCTGACATGTCAGAACCATATAGCCGTCAACTGATCCGGATTGCTGAAGAAATTGCTCTGGAAGAGAAAATGAAAGTACAGCGGGGTGTTTATGTTGCCGTTTCGGGGCCAAATCTGGAAACACGAGCAGAATATCGATTTCTGCGGGCCATTGGAGCTGATGTGGTGGGTATGTCAACCATACCTGAAGTCATTGTAGCCCGCCACATGGATCTCAAGGTTTTTGGTGTTTCCGTCATTACCGATGAATGTTTTCCAGATGCTCTACAGCCGGCTGATATAGATGATATTATCCGAACAGCCAATAACGCTCAGCCAAGTTTGACGTTACTGATGAAAAGACTGATTGAAAGAATATAACCGGACATGGATCAATTTCAGACTCTTGGAAAGATTCTTGTTATTCTGGGGATTTTTATAACCATAATCGGCCTGGTTCTGTTTCTTGGACATAAAATTCCCCTGATCGGACGACTTCCCGGAGATATTTTGATTCAGAGGAAGAATTTTACATTTTATTTTCCGGTCACAACACTCATCATTATTAATCTGATAATACTGTTAATCGTATATTTGGTGAAAAAATAGAAATTCGGTAAAGTGACATGTTCAGAGAACGATTGGGAAAGGTAAACGTAGCGCAGGTTGAAGAGGAAATCCTCGATTTCTGGAAAAAAAATCAGATTTTCCTGAAAAGTCTCCACATCCGGGAAAATGCACCTCATTTTGTATTCTATGAAGGTCCGCCCACTGCAAACGGACGACCCGGGATTCATCATGTGATGAGCAGGACTATAAAGGATGTGGTGTGTCGGTATAAAACTATGAAAGGTTTTCGGGTAGATCGTAAAGCCGGTTGGGATACTCACGGCCTGCCGGTGGAAATTGAAGTTGAAAAAATGCTCAACATCGAAGGGAAGGAAGGAATTGAGGACTATGGTATCAGTAAGTTCAATCAGAAATGCAGGGAAAGTGTATTCAATTATAAAAAAGAATGGGACGACCTGACAAAGAGAATCGGTTTCTGGCTGGATCTGGAAAATCCCTACATTACCTTTGAAAACGAATATATTGAGACAATCTGGTGGATTCTTAATAATTTTTTTGAGCGAAATCTTATCTATAAAGGTTTCAAGATACTTCCCTACTGTCCGAGATGTGAAACACCCCTCTCAAGCCATGAAGTATCACAGGGTTATCGGGAGGTAACAGATCCCTCTGTTTATATCAGATTCAGAGTAACGGATGAGCCAGATACATCTTTTCTGGTTTGGACAACCACGCCCTGGACGCTGATTTCGAATGTTGCACTGGCGGTGCATCCCGATGTGGAATATTTGAAAGTCAATTACAGGAATGAAAAACTGATTCTGGCAGAACCAAGAGCTGATGCAGTTCTGAATGGAGAATTTGAAATTCTGGAGCGATACAAAGGCCGGGAACTGGAACATCTAAAATATGAACCACTGTATACTTATATTAAACTGGATAAGGAAGCCTTTTATACCATACTGGGAGATTTTGTAACCACCGAGGATGGAACCGGGATTGTTCATATTGCGCCGGCCTTCGGGGAGGACGACTACAATATTGGTCTGAAATATAGCCTGCCGGTGCTCCGGCCAGTGAATCAGAGCGGTGAATTTGACGAAGAGATAACAGATTTTAAAGGATATTTTGTTAAAGAGGCAGATCCACACATCATTGAAAATTTAAAAAACAGGAAGTTACTGTTCCGCAAGGAAATGGTGGAACACAGTTATCCGCATTGCTGGAGGTGCGATTCACCGCTGCTTTATTATGCCCGCGATTCCTGGTATATCCGTACCACCCAGTTCAAGGATAAAATGCTGGCAAATAATGCTCAAATATCATGGTATCCGCCGGAAGTCGGGGAAGGACGTTTTGGAGAATGGCTGAACAATAATGTCGACTGGGCACTTTCGCGGGATCGCTACTGGGGAACACCACTGAATATCTGGGTTTGTCAGAAATGTGAGCACGCTGTTTCGGTCCCCGGGATTGAGGCTCTTCGAAAACTTGGCAAAAACGTCCCGGAAAAAATCGATCTGCATAAGCCCTACGTGGATGATATAATTATACCATGTGAAAAATGCGGGTCGGATATGAAACGCGTTCCGGAGGTGATTGATGTCTGGTTCGATTCCGGCAGCATGCCTTATGCACAGTGGCATTATCCTTTCGGAGACAAAGAAATTTTCGAAAAAAATTTCCCGGCGGATTTTATCTGCGAGGGAGTGGACCAAACCAGAGGCTGGTTTTATTCTTTGCTGGCAATTTCAACTTTACTTTTCGATAAACCCGCCTTTAAAAATATTGTGGTGAACGAACTCATTCTGGACAAAGACGGTCAGAAAATGAGTAAATCCAAGGGCAATGTGGTTGTCCCGCAAGAGGTGATAAACAAATATGGGGTGGATCCTTTAAGATGGTATTTTGTAACGGTGAGTGCTCCCTGGGTCCCCAAAAGATTTGATATTGAGGGGATCACGGATGTTTACCGGAAATTTTTTGACACTCTTTTCAATACGTATGGTTTCTTTGCGCTGTATGCCAATATCGATAAATTTGATCCGGATTCTGAACCGGTGCATTTTAAAAACCGTCCCGAGATAGACCGCTGGGTTCTGTCGCTTCTTTATTCCACAATCGGCCAGGTAAACGAGAAACTCGAAAATTATGATATGACCCGTGCTGCCAGAATTATATCCGATTTTCTTCTGGATGACGTTTCAAACTGGTATGTAAGGCGGAATCGCCGGCGATTCTGGAAAGGCGAGATGAACGAGGATAAACTTTCTGCTTTTCAGACTCTCTATGAAGTATTGTTGAATTCAGCGAAACTGATTGCACCGATGGTACCTTTCGTGTCTGATGATCTTTACCGTAATATGAAAACCGGAGATATGCCGGAATCTGTTCACCTGGCTTCCTATCCCGAACTTAGCGACGATATGAAGCAGAAGCAGGATGCCGATCTCGAGAATCGAATGAGAATTGCACAGCAAATTGTGTCGATAGCCCGGTCCTTGCGAAATGATGTCAGATTAAAGGTTCGTCAGCCTCTGCAGGAGTTGATTGTGGCATCGCCCAGTAAGAGTATACGCCAGGCGGTTCTGGAGACTTCTGACATCATACGGGAAGAGATAAACATTAAAAAAATATCGACTATGGAAAAATCAACCGATATAGTCCTGAAAAAGGCCAAACCTATCTATAAACAACTGGGACCCAAGGTTGGTAAACTGATGAAACTGGTTGCAGAAATTATCGAAAATTTAAATGAAGAAACCATCCGACATCTGGAAGAAACCGGTGAAATTACCCTGGATGTGGAAAGAAGCCAGATTCATGTTTCGCGTGATGATGTGGAAATTTATGAAGAGATGAGAAAAGAGAATCTGGTGGTGAGTCGCGAAGGTAATATTTTGGTTGCCCTGAATACGGAAATTACCCCGGAACTGGAAATGGAGGGTATTGCACGGGAATTTGTAAACCGGATTCAAAATTTGAGGAAAGAAGCCGGATTTGAGGTAACAGACCGGATATCGGTTTTCTATGAAGCACCGGAAAAAATTCATAATGCAATTGAACACCTGGCCGATTATATTATGTCTGAAACACTGGCAGTGGAGCTGAATGCCAGTGTTGATGGGGGAATTATCAAGAAGGAGATTTCAATAAACGGAATAAATTTAATAGTCTCATTGGAAAAAAAAGCAAAAAATAAATGATTTAATTAGGGAGTTGATTATGGACGCGGAAAAATTAGAATTTTTCAGGAAACTGTTGCTGGAAAAACGGAAAGAAGTCTCGGAAAGAATCGAACATCTCCGGGAAGTTGCAATGGAGAGCCCTGCAGCCACTGGAAATAATTCGAGTTATTCTTTTCATATGGCGGACCAGGGAACCGATGCGATGGAACGTGAGAAGGCATTTCTTTTTCTCTCCCGGGAAGAGAAATTTTTCCAGCAGATTGAAAGATCACTCACTGCCATTGAATTGGGAGAATATGGTATCTGCCGGGTATGCGGAAAGGAAATTGATGAAGAACGCTTAAAAGCTGTTCCGACTACTCGAATTTGTGTGCCATGTAAGCAGGCTGAATCCCGGAGAAAATAGTTGTTCGAACGAATCGTTGAAAAAATTTCCTATATAAAACTTATCCTGGGCATTATGCTGTCAGTTTTATTCCTGGACCAGGTTTCGAAATACCTGGCCAAGTACTTTTTACAGCCCGTTCATTCTGTCCCGGTTCTGGGTGATTTTTTCAGACTAACCTATGTGGAAAATCCAGGCATTGCTTTTGGCCTGCGAATCGAAAATAAGCTGATTTTCACTCTTCTCTCCATCCTGGCGATTATCATTATTTTCTATTATCTGTTCGCCATGAAGGATCATAAAGTGCTGAGAATTGCTTTTGCTTTTATTTTGGGCGGTGCACTGGGAAACCTGATAGACCGATTTCTGTACGGAAGAGTCGTTGATTTTTTAGATTTCCAGTTTTTTGATATCAGAATACCCCAATTTAAAATATTGTTCTTCGATTTCAGCGGCTACTCAATGGATCGCTGGCCGGTTTTCAATGTGGCAGATATCGCGGTGACGGTGGGAATGATTATAATTCTCATTAATGCTCTCTTCGATAAACAGCATAATACAGCTCCTTCCAATGATACTGTTGAAAATTCTTGAATATACCGTGAACAGGGATGAAGAGGCTCTGAGGGTGGATAAATTTTTGTATAACCAACTCCCCCGCTATTCAAGAACATTTTTCCAGAAACTGATTGACAATGGGCAGGTAACCGTAAATGGAGCATCTGTCAAATCATCCTTCAAAGTTTCATCCGGAGATGTTATCCGCCTGGAGATTCCTCCCCCGGTGGAAACGGGCATTGAGGCGGAAAATATTCCACTGAAAATTATTTATCAGGATAAAGATATTATCGTTATTGATAAACCGGCCGGTATGGTCGTTCATCCCGGTGCCGGCGTGAAAAGCGGCACCCTGGTTAATGCGCTTCTATATCATTGCAAAGACCTCTCGGGTATTGGGGGACGTCTCCGCCCCGGTATTGTTCACAGACTGGACAAAAACACCTCGGGAGTTCTGGTCGTTGCGAAAAATGATCAGGCCCATATTCATCTGGCGAAACAACTTCAGGAGAGATCTATGGGCCGGGAATACACTGCATTGGTCTGGCATAATCTCCCAGATGACCAGGGGGAAATAGATACAACCCTGAACCGCAGTAAAAAAGACCGGAAAAAATTTGCTGTGACACCACAGGGAAGAAGAGCGGTAACCCATTTCCGGGTAATCCGTCGTTTTGGATTTCTGACATTGATGAGAATTCGCCTTGAAACAGGACGCACTCATCAGATCCGAGTCCATCTTAACCATATCCATCATCCGGTATTCGGAGACCCGGATTATAACGGAAGAACAAAGCAACTGAGTCAGGTTGGGAAACAAAGCGATCGTCTCCTCGCAAAAGAGCTTCTGGGAAACATTGATCGACAGGCACTCCATGCCGGTTACCTGAAGCTGATGCATCCTTCCTCAGGTGAACTGCTTGAATTTGAGTCACCGCTGCCGGATGATATAAGCACCGTGTTAAATAAATTGAATACCCGAATGGATCAAGTCCGGATTTAAATCATATAACCATCACAAAAAGCAGTTTTATTGCATATAAAGGGGATTTTGATGATTAGGTGGTTTTTAAGGCTTATTTTTTTTCTGTTTCTGGTCACATTTCCACTGAATGCCCAGATATTTGATTTGATAACCCCGCCGATTTTAAACATGGGCACAACGATAGAAGACACTGTTGTATCGGGAATAATAAAATTTAAGAATACCGGTGATGATATCCTGAAAATTGGCCGGATTCAAACTACCTGCGGATGCACGGTAGCTGAACTCTCTAAAACAGAATATGCACCCGGTGAACGGGGCGAAATTGAAGTCTATTTTAATACTAAAGGGTATGGTGGTACTCTGGCCCGCAAATCGGTAATGATTCATATGGAACAGGGAACACCGGCCCGGGTTCGGGTGGATATTCAGACAGAGGTGAAGGCATTACTGGAAGTGGAACCACGATTTATTAATTTACAGGATCTGTCCCTGACTACCGATACACTGGAACAGTCGCTAACAATCACCAATAATTATAACAGAGATATGGCGGTGACAGATCTGTATACAAATATTGATGATCTTGATATATCAATTGATGAATTCACCCTGAAACCGGGCGATTCTCAAAATGTCGTCATCCGTCCGATTATGAACAAACCCATCCGTGTGAACGGATATATTGATATCCGGATTTCTGAACCGGTCGAAAGAACCAAAAGAGTACCGGTGTTTATAAAACTGGATCCGTAATTCCCGGCAGATAAATGTTATGTTAACCTATTATATCAACGTTCCATGAGGCAGCTGCTCAGAATATTTTTATTGTTTATAATAGCCCTTATATCAGGATTGGTTATAAATGAACTGCATCCCCGCGGTATCAGCTGGCGTTTATTATTCATACCTTTATTTTCTCAGTCATCTTCTGAAAAGCATGAATATACGGTTACTTCGGTGGATTCGGCGTTCGTTCTCTGGCAACGAAAAGAAATTTTCCTTGTGGATATCCGGAGTGAATCTGATTATCTGTTCGATCATATCCCCGGGGCTGTTCATATTTCACTCAAGGAACTGAAAGCAGGCCGCCTCCTCAAAATCGCTCAACCAAGCGAAAGAGAGAAATTGCTGATCTACGACGGAGAAGGGAATATGGGAAACCTTAATTTGGCTGCACGCATTTTATCGAATCAGGATTTTCCTGAAATTTACTTACTCTTTGGTGGATATATGGCCTGGATCCAGAGAGGATATCCCATTGAAGGCGGAGATATGTAGAATGAAGAAAAAAGAAATTTTCGTTCTGATCCTTCGCCTGTTTTTTGGATGTCTGTTTCTCTATTCGTCGTATTTTAAGCTAACCGAACCCCTGGATTTTGCCGAGACAATCGAAAATTACCAGGTTTTTGGCTCATGGTTATCACACTGGGGAGCAATTCTAATTCCTGCTTCCGAACTGATTCTCGGCATTTTGCTGCTGACTGGCATCTGGATCCGGGAATCATTTACGGCTAGCTTGCTGATTTTCATCGCATTTGATATAATGATTGTCCAGGCAGCCATTCGTGGGCTGGATATCAGCTGTGGTTGTTTCAACCCATCAGAAAACGGTCCCATTGATGCACTGAAAATCCTGGAAAACGGACTACTGACGGTTATGAATGTTGCAGCGGTTGTGCTCACGCGCCCGGCACCGGAAGGCAATATGCAGCAACTTGAATCCGGGTAATTCAGAAATTTTACTTTCTAACCATTTGCCTGAGTACTGTCTGAAGAATACCCCCATTTTCATAATACAGAACATCTACCGGAGTATCCAGAC
>JAFGSO010000363.1 GCA_016934605.1 Calditrichota bacterium
CGAATTTCGAAAGATTTTTATCAAACAGTCCATTTACAAAAACCAGAACTGTATCATTAACATCTCCGAACAGAAAGGGCCGGATATCTTTGTGAGATAATTCAGGTGCAACATCCGGAAAAGCATACCGCTTCTGCAATATTGGATTGATATCGGTGTATTTCCATTCTTCCATTTTTCTATGGGGGAATCCCAGTTTCTGGAAAGCGGATATTGCCTCTCTCCTGATCTGGTGCAGAGGTGATTCACTTCCACCATTCATTCGGTTTTCAAATTCATGGAAAGAAGAAACATACCATTCTTTGATATCGGTATTATCCGGATTTTTCGCTATCATAGTCATTTATTTTCCATTTTAAGATAATTATACAGTTGCTTCGGCTTCTTTTTCCTTTTTGATCCAGTCGTAGCCATATTCCTCCAGATGGAGAGCCAGATCCTTATCACCGGATTGGGCAATTTTGCCGTTGTAAAGAACGTGCACAAAATCCGGTACTATGTAATTGAGCAGCCTCTGGTAGTGAGTAACCAGTATGAAAGCATTATCTTTATTTCGAATTTTATTGACACCGTTTGCCACAATTTTCAGAGCATCAATATCCAGTCCGGAGTCGGTTTCATCAAGAATAGCCAGTTTGGGATCGAGCATGGCCATCTGGAAAATTTCATTTCGTTTCTTTTCTCCACCGGAAAATCCTTCATTTACCGCGCGGCTGATAAATTTTTCATCCATCTCCACCAGTGCGAGTTTTTCCTTCATTCTGTTCAGGAAACTTCTGGCATCCAGAGTGTTCTCGCCGCGGGCCCTGCGTACTTCGTTCACGGCCTGTTTCAAAAAATTAGCCATACTTACACCCGGAATTTCGACCGGGTACTGGAACGCCAGGAAAAGCCCGTGATGGGCCCGTTCCTCCGGAGCCATCTCCAGCAGATCTTCACCCTGGAATTTTACTGATCCGGAAATGACCTCAAATTCTTCCCGGCCGGCCAGAACATTTGCCAGAGTGCTTTTACCGGAGCCGTTCGGCCCCATAATAGCATGAATTTCACCGGGATTTACATTCAGATTGATGCCTTTTAATATCTCTGTATCACCAATCGCAACTCTCAGATCTTTAATTTCTAACATGTTCAGCTCTCATTTTATTCAATTCCTCCGTTAACGTATCACTTTTTTTTATCCAACACTGCCTTCAAGACTGATTTCCAGCAATTTTTGTGCTTCCACCGCAAACTCCATAGGAAGCTCCTTGAATACTTCCTTGCAATAGCCGTTCACAATTAAGGCAATAGCATTTTCGGTATCTATTCCTCTCTGATTCAGATAAAAAATCTGGTCCTCGCCAATCTTGGAGGTGGTTGCTTCGTGCTCAATTTTGGCAGTCTTATTCTTAATCTCGAGATAGGGAAATGTATGAGCGCCACATTTATCCCCGATCAGAAGTGAATCGCACTGCGAAAAGTTTCTGGCATTTTCAGCAGCTTCGTGTACCTGCACCAGGCCACGATAGGAATTGTTGCTTCTTCCCGCAGAAATTCCCTTGGAAACAATACGGCTGCGGGTATTTTTTCCCACATGAATCATCTTTGTTCCGGTATCTGCCTGCTGGAAATTATTGGTAAAAGCCACTGAGTAAAATTCACCTTCAGAATTGTTTCCTTTCATAATAACACTGGGATATTTCCAGGTAATGGCCGAACCCGTTTCCACCTGAGTCCATGATATCCTGGAATTATCACCATCGCAGAGACCTCGTTTGGTAACGAAATTGTAAATACCGCCTTTTCCCTCTTCATCCCCCGGATACCAGTTCTGTACGGTTGAATATTTTATTTCTGCATCTTTATGAGCAATCAGCTCCACAACTGCAGCATGAAGCTGATTTTCGTCCCTCATCGGTGCGGTGCACCCCTCAAGATAACTGACATAGGCACCCTCATCGGCGATTATCAGCGTACGCTCAAACTGTCCGGTGTTTGCTGCATTGATCCGGAAATAGGTGGATAATTCCATGGGACAACGAACCCCTTTTGGAATATAGGCGAAAGAACCGTCACTGAATACGGCAGAGTTTAGTGCAGCAAAAAAATTATCTCCCCGGGGGACAACCGTTCCCAGATATTTTTTAACCAGGTCCGGATGTTCCCGAAGGGCTTCCGACATGGAACAGAATATGATTCCCAGTTCTTTTAATTCTTTCTTAAAGGTTGTGGCCACAGAGATACTATCCATCACGGCATCCACTGCCACACCGGCCAGGCGTTTCTGTTCATCCAGCGGGATACCAAGTTTTTCAAATGTTTCCAAAAGTTTGGGGTCGACTTCATCCAGATTTTTAGGACCATCTTTTTTTCGAGGAGCTGCATAATAATAAGCATCCTGATAATCGATGGGAGGGTAATCCACAAATGCCCATCTTGGTTCTTTCATTTTTTCCCAGCGTCGAAAAGCTTTCAGTCGCCATTGAAGCATAAATTCCGGTTCATGTTTTTTGGCGGATATGAATCGGATGGTGTCTTCACTCAAGCCCCGCGGTGCTGATTCCGTTTCAATGTCAGTGACGAATCCATATTTATATTCGCTTTTGGTCATTCTTTCCAGCATCTGCTTTTCGTCAGATTTCTTTTGATCATTCGGCATCAGTTAACCTCTTGAGTTTATTTCAGGAGCCACAGTTTAACTTATTTATACAAAAAAGTCAAGATTAAATTTAAAATAGTATTTTCCTGATTTTGTTCCTGCGATGATAAAAAAATCAGGTTTTATTCTTGTTTGATTTCGATTCTATTTTAGTTATTGCCAGTGAAACTTTCCATTCCTATATTGATTATATAAATAGGACTAAAACAGTCGGATTTCGATGCTGAAACTGAGTAAAAAAGTTGAATATGCGCTGATCGGAATGATTCATATGTCGCGCAAGGGAGACGGTGAGCTTACCACCACCAGAGAACTGATCAACTGTTACAATATCCCTCCGGAATTGATGGGCAAGGTTCTTCAACGGCTAGCAAAAGCCGATCTTATTAAATCCGAACAGGGGGTTAAAGGGGGTTATCTGCTCAGTCGCAGCACAGGGTCCATTTCGGTAAGGGATGTACTCCATACAATTGATGGGACGGTTAAAATTGTCGATTGCCTTAAATTGGATAGGGATAATGCTAATTGTGATCAGAGCTCTGCATGCATCATTCGCAGCCCAATGATTATTATTCAGAATAAACTGGAGCATCTTTTTAACAGTCTGAGTCTGGAAGATATTGCCGGTGAAATTATGCCCAATCATCAAGAGAAGAAGAGACCATCAAAGAAATCCTATTCAAAAAAATTGCCGGAGGAATCACTGAATGCCACAATGGATAAAAGTGACTGCAGAAGACGCATTTGATGGGAATGTTCATGTCTTTGAGCATGAAGGATGGCCGATAGCCGTTTACCGGCTGGAGGACGGATATTTTGCCATTGATGATACCTGCAGTCACGAAGAGGCTTCTCTTTCTGAAGGAGAGATTGAAGATGGAAAAATAGAATGCCCTCTTCATGGAGCACAATTTGATATCCGAACCGGAAAGAATTTAACCTTGCCGGCAGTTCTTCCGGTTAGGAATTATCCCGTAAAAGTAGAAAACGGTGATATTTTTGTGAAGGTCAGTTAAGTCTTTTATCGCTGGAGATTATTATGTCAGTTGAAATATTAGAGAAGGAGATAAAACCAGGGACGACTATACTCAATGTGGAAGAAATTCGTGAGGATTTTCCTATTCTGGCGGAAACATTTTCTTCTAGCAAGGGACCGGATATTCCCCTGATTTATCTCGACAATGCGGCAACTACCCAGAAACCCCGGAATGTTCTGGAGGCCATAAAGAATTATTATTCTCATGAGAATGCCAATGTACATCGGGCGATTCACAAGCTGGGCGAAAGAGCGACGGTGGCTTTTGAAAAAAGCCGTTCAAAGATTGCTGATTTTATCAATGCACCTTCTGCCAGGCAAGTGGTATTTACGCGTGGTACTACAGAGGCTATTAATCTGGTCGTGAATGGATGGGGCCGTAAATTTATTAAAGCCGGGGATGAAATTCTTCTCAGTGAGATGGAGCATCACAGTAACCTGGTTCCCTGGCAATTACTGGCAAAAGAAAAGGGTGCAAAACTCCGTTTTATTCCATTTTCTAAATCTAAAGGAACTCTTCAGATTGGGAATCTGGAGCATTTTTTAACAGAACGGACCCGCATCATTTCAGTTACCCATATGTCTAACGTATTTGGCACTATCAATCCAGTGAGAGGACTGATTCAGAAGGCCAGGGAACATGGAATTCCGGTGATGCTGGATGGCGCACAGTCTGTACCGCATCTGCCTACCGATGTACAGGAATTGGATTGTGATTTTCTGGCGTTTTCCGGTCATAAAATGTGTGGACCAACCGGCATCGGAATTCTGTATGCAAAGGAAAAGTATCTGGAAGAGATGGATCCCTATCAGGGTGGTGGAGAGATGATCAGCGCTGTCTGGCTGGATAAAGCGACCTGGAATGATCCCCCCCACAAATTTGAGGCAGGAACGCCCAATATTGCCGGTGCAATTGCACTGGGTGCAGCGGTTGATTACCTGAATTCTATTGGAATGGAAAAAATTACTACATATGAACAGAAGCTCACAACCTATGCACTTTCGAGTTTGCAGAGTATCGAAGATATGAAAATATACGGCATGGCTCCATTTCGCGGAGGAGTGATCTCATTCAATCTGGGGGAAATTCATCCCCATGATATGGCACAGTTTCTGGACAGCCAGGGTATTGCCGTCAGGGCAGGCCATCACTGTGCCCAGCCGGTGATGCGAAAACTGGAAATACCGGCGACCACACGGGCCAGTTTCTATTTATATAACACATTTGATGAAATCGACCGGCTGGTGATCAGTCTGTTAAAAGCACGGGAGTTTTTCGGACATGGAACTCGATGAATTATATCAGGATATTATTCTGGATCATTATAAAAATCCGCACAATTTTGGCGAGGGAAGTCCCTCCTGTACCGATGTGGAACTGGAGAATCCCGTTTGCGGAGATCACATCAAACTGATGCTTTATGTCGATGAAAACAATATAGTTAAAGATGTAAAGTTTACCGGAAGCGGGTGTGCCATCAGTATTGCATCTGCATCCATAATGAC
>JAFGSO010000364.1 GCA_016934605.1 Calditrichota bacterium
ATAATAAAACGGTCAAATGTAGATTGACCGGTTGCAGTTTGCTATAAAACAGCATTCAAATTCGTTCTATAAGATTCCCGGATTTACTATGAAAATGGAAAATCTTTTGATTTCCCGCAGGTCTGCATACGTTAACAAATCAATAACAAGGTGATGGATATTGTGAAAAAAATCGGATAGGAAGGGAGATTTCGATGGTTTTTATTGATATGAAATCTCAATATCTGAAGTAAAATTATTTAGTTATATTACTCTTGATAAATTATTTTTCAAATATTATATTTTTCTCAAATGTCTCTTTGCGGTTTTCTTTTTTTAGTATTTTTTTTCATCCTAATTACAAGGAGATTCCATTCATGCGATATGTAAAACATTACGGAACATGGGGTTACATTCTTCACAGATTGTCGGGTCTGGCCCTGACCGGGTATATTCTCATTCATATTTACCTGGTGAGCGGACTGCATAACCGCCCCGGCTGGGATAGTGAAATGCAGATTTTCAGACATCCGGCTCTTATGGTTCTGGAGTGGTGCCTTTTCTCGGTGGTCATTTTTCATGCCCTAAACGGCATTCGGATTTTTATTATCGATTACTTTAACGGGGCACGCTACCACAAACAGTTGCTCACAGCCGTGCTTGTGCTTAGCGTCATTCTGTTTGCTGGCATGGGTGCAATCATGTTTCTCTAAAAACAGTAACGGAGGAAAACGAGATGGCATATAAATACAAAGGGTCAAGCACCTCGGGAACATTTGGTTGGTATTTTCAAAGAATAACAGGTGTAATTCTCTTCATCCAGGTTCTGGTGCACTTCTACATTTCACATCGTACCTGGGATTCGGGTCATGACTGGGCGACCATCATTCAGAGATTGTCGGACCCTTATATGAAAACATTTTATCTGGTGTTCGTTGCACTTGGACTTTATCATGGTTTAAACGGTGTATGGGCAATTATCCGCGATTATCATATGTCCGATGGCCGGCGAAAATTTATCTTTGGAGTGATTTTTACTATTGGAATTTTTATCGGAATGCTGGGCTTTCTCACAATGCTAACTCTGCCATCAGTTCAGTAAACAGACAGTAAATAACAACAAAGAGGTCGAAATGATTATAAAACATGATGTAGTAATTGTCGGAGCGGGTTTAGCTGGATTGCGGGCTGCCCTGGAAGCTTCCAGGTATTACGATGTTGCCGTTGTTTCAAAAGTTTTTCCAACCAGATCGCACAGTGGTGCAGCCCAGGGAGGGATCGCCGCCGCAATGGGTAATGTGGAAGAAGATCATATTGATTGGCATTTTTTTGATACGGTGAAAGGGAGTGATTACCTGGCGGATCAAAATGCAGCCGAAGTATTGGTGAACGACGCGATTCCCGCAGTCTACGAATTAGAACACATGGGAGTACCATTTAGTCGTACTCCCGAAGGGAAAATAAACCAGCGAAAATTCGGAGGGCATACCCGGAACTATGGAGAAGCGCCGGTACTTCGTGCCTGCTTTGCTGCCGATCGAACCGGTCATGTATTGCTCCATACTTTATATGATCAATGTGTGAAAAACAATGTTCGATTCTATTCTGAATTTTTTGTAACTGATATACTCATAAAAGAAAATATTATTCGTGGTCTGGTAGCCTATGATATGATAGGGGGTGAATTCACAACTTTCCATTGCAAAGCCATGGTATTTGCTACGGGAGGATATGGACGAACCTATAAAATTACTTCCAATGCTCACGCAAATACAGGAGACGGTTTGGGAATTCTGCTAAGAGCGGGTCTACCATTGGAAGATATGGAATTTGTCCAATTCCATCCTACCGGACTTTATCGGTATGGTATTCTTCTAACCGAAGGTGCTCGCGGTGAAGGTGCTTATTTAATTAATAACGAAGGCAAACGTTTTATGGAAAAATATGCCCCTAAACTTATGGAACTTGCTCCAAGGGACATGACATCCCGTTCGATTCAAACCGAGATTAATGAAGGATTTGGGATCAACGGCGAGGATTATGTGTATCTGGATTTGCGGCACCTGGGCGAGAAGAAAATCAATGAGCGGTTACCGGAAATTACCGGCTTTTGTCGTAAAATTGCCGGAGTTGATCCTGTAAAAGAACCAATTCCGATTCAACCGACTGCACACTATTCGATGGGTGGCATTCCTGTAACGATTGATTCAGAAGTTCTGGCAGACGGTAAATCACAGAAAGTAGAAGGATTTTATGCTGCCGGGGAATGCGCTTGTGTATCGGTTCATGGTGCAAACAGGTTGGGTACAAATTCCCAGTTGGAAACTGTAGTGTTTGGCAGGAGAGCAGGCAAAGCGATTGTAGAATTTTTAAAAGAGAATGGGACAGAAAAAGCAGATCTACCAGAAGATCAGATTAAAACATCGATTGACCGGGTAGAAGGTATAAAGAATAATAAGGGTGATGAAAAGGTTGGTGTTATCAGACACGAGCTCCAGGAAACAATGATGCGGAAGGTGGGAATTTTTCGAGATGAGCAAAAATTAAAAGAAATGTTAAAAAAAGTACGTGAATTGGAAGAAAGAGCAGAACACCTCCAAATAGACGATAAGGGAATGAAATTCAATACGGATTTGACTGAAGCGCTGGAGTTGGATAATCTTCTGCATTTTGCAGAAATTATCGTCAGTGGTGCACTAAACCGGCAAGAGAGTCGGGGATCACAGTACCGCACAGATTATCCAAAGCGTGATGATGTAAATTGGTTGAAACACACTCTTGCTTTTAAAAAAGAAGGGGAATTTATTTTTGATTATAAACCTGTTGTGATCACTAAATTTCAGCCAAAGGAAAGGAAATACTAATGATAAAGGTAAATGTTAGAGTATCTCGCTTTAATCCTGAAGAAGGGAATGTTAAACCTCATTTTGAAGAATTTACCGTTGAGGCGGACCCAACGGAAAAAGTTCTGGACCTTTTGCATAAAATTAAATGGGAGCAAGATGGAACACTAGCTTTCCGCCGCTCCTGCGCCCATGGGATTTGTGGCTCTTGTGCTATGAAAATTGATGGACGTAATATGCTGGCCTGTGAATCATTAATTAGCAATTTAAAAGATCCCACTCGTGTGACTGTTGAGCCCTTACAATCACTTCCGGTTCTGAAAGATTTAGTAGTGGATATGGATGACTTTTTTAAAAAGTATGAAATAGTAAAACCGTACCTGATTAATAAAACACCACCACCAACAAAAGAAAGATACCAATCAGTAGAAGATAGGGAATTGATTGATGAATCAACAAAATGTATACAGTGTGCTGCGTGCACTACCTCCTGTCCGTCTAACTGGAAGAATCCACAATTTTTGGGACCTGCAGCACTTTTAAAATCATACCGTTATTGCTTTGACTCCCGCGATGAAGGAATGGATGAGCGAATTCGTATTCTGGATAACGGAGACGGTGTCTGGAGATGTCATACTATTTTTAACTGTGTGGAAGCCTGCCCGAAAGATATAAATATTACCTGGCATATATCTGAACTTAAGAAAAAACTGGTAAGTCGTGAATATTGATAAATTTATGAATGAAGATTTAAGAAAAAACCCCGGTCGTTGAATACCGGGGTTTTTTTGTGTGAGGATTATTAGTCCTGCTGTGGTTGTTCTACAAATGCTTCTGAGAACAGATTTTGATTCAGATCGATATTCATATTCCGGGCTTCCAAAAGATTTATGATCAATTTATAACCTGATTCAGTTTTCCGGGCTCCCATGGCTACCAGGGACTGAGACACAAGATCCGGATCTGAGGAGACGGTGATAACCTGGTTAAATCTGGCACTTTCGCGAATATCTTCAATATAAGATTGCACCCCCGAAGCTAACCAGAATGCATTTATCTTGTTAATAATAATCTTTTTTTCAAGATTTATTCCTGATTTTACCGGAATATCGATAATTTTTATTTTCTCCCCGTGTACTTTAATATTTTTATTATCATTCAAAACATCAGCAATAATTCTTTTTTCCTCTTCCGACAGGGCGGATCCCTCAGCATAAAGCACGGCAATTACACAATTCTCACGCATTTTTTCTTTGATGGTAATATTATGATTCAGTGCCTTCAGCACTAAAGGAACAGCTTCCTTTAAATCTGCCTTAAAATTCTGAGCCTGAGCGAACTGAGTGATAAATACGATTAACAGGACAATGCTGATTTTATGAAAAGACATGAATACCCCCAATCTTTGGTGCAAATCAATATTAGCTCTTTATATATCTGATTTAAGAAATAAAAAAAGATACAAATGTTATCTGTAACCTTTTGATTTTTATATTTGTACCAAACTAATATAAGATCGCCTTCAAGGCAAGTGAGGAATTCACAAAAAATATATTTTTTTTGAAATGCGATGCTTGAAATTCATTTATTTGGACTTGTTTTAGGAAACTCATATTAATATATTTTTTGTGATTTGGGCGGTTAGCTCAGCTGGCTAGAGCGCTGCGCTCACATCGCAGAGGTCACTGGTTCAAATCCAGTACCGCCCACAGATGAGTTTTTACCTTTAACACTACCCCGAGAGGTAGTGAAGGATGAAATATAAAAATGACCGTCAAATTAAAAATAAAGTTGAATACCTCCCTTGTTATAACAGCGGGAGGTATTTTTTTATGATCAGGAGTCGAAAATGGATTTAAAAATTAAAGCAGAAATTCTTTCTGAAACCGACATTAGACGGATTGTGACTCGGCTGGCTCATGAAATTGTTGAACGAAACCGGGGAGTGGACAACCTTGTTATTGTGGGAATTCATACCAGAGGAGCCTCACTGGCAGAACGGATTTCAAACAAAATCCAGGAAATTGAATCCAGAGAAATCCCCACAGGATACCTGGATATTACCCTGTACCGGGATGACTTTAGAACGCGGCTTAAACAGCCGGCAGTGGAAGTAACCAATATACCCTTTAAAATTGATGATATGAATATTGTTTTAGTGGATGATGTACTCTATACGGGGAGAACCATTCGTTCCGCACTGGATGCCTTAATGGATTTCGGCCGACCGGCACGGATATATCTGGCTGTTCTGGTAGACCGGGGACATCGAGAATTACCGATTCGTCCCGATTTTGTGGGTAAAAATATTCCCACTTCCATCGGAGAAGAAGTGCGGGTTCTAATGAAAGAAGTGGATGAAGAAGATAAAGTTCTATTGGTCGAAGAACCCTAAAACAGCTGAGGATTAATATATGGCCCTGCAAAGCAAACACCTGCTTGGTCTGGACGGGACGACCAGGGAAGATATTGTCACTATTCTTGAAACAGCAAAATCTTTCCGGGAAGTTCTGGACAGGCCTATTAAAAGATTGCCCACCCTTCAGGGTAAAACCGTTGTCAATCTTTTCTATGAACCAAGTACCAGAACCCGGATATCCTTCGAACTTGCCGAGAAAAGATTGTCTGCCGACATCGTGAGTTTCTCGGCTTCTAACAGTTCTGTTAAAAAGGGTGAAACTCTGATTGATACGGTTAAAAATATTGAGGCCATGAAAATTGATATGGTGGTGGTACGCCATGGTTCACCTGGTGCACCACACCTGCTATCCCGGGCCCTGCAGTCGCATATCATCAATGCCGGGGATGGTGGTCATGAACATCCAACCCAGGCTCTTCTTGATATGTTCACCATACATCAGAAATTAGGAAGCCTGGAAGGAAAGACTGTCGGGCTGGTCGGGGATATATCGCATTCCAGAGTAGCGCTGTCAAACATCTATGGTTTAAGAAAAATGGGTGCCAGGATCATATTGTGCGGACCTTCTACTCTTATTCCCCGGGAAATTGAAAAACTGGGTGTTGAGATTTATTTCAATATTGATGAAATCATTCCTCAGGTGGATGTGTTAAATATATTAAGATTGCAGCTCGAGCGGCAGAGAGAAGCCTTATTCCCCTCCCTCAGGGAATACCATAATTATTTTGGAATTACCCGGGAGCGTCTTGAAAATGCATCCAAACCAATTTTGATAATGCATCCCGGTCCGATGAACCGTGGTATCGAAATATCCAGTGATGTGGCAGACAGTGAGCATTCTGTTATCTTGGAGCAGGTTACAAATGGCGTTGCCGTCCGTATGGCTGTTTTATACTTAGTAGCAGGAGGTCGCAGTGAAACTAACTAAGAATGTTATCATATCCCGAAAAGGTTTTCAATCAATTCCCGAAGATTTGTTGTTAAAGAATGGCCGTATTATGGATCCATTGCAAAAAATGGATCAGATTGCTGATATTCATTTACGCGCCGGCCGAGTTAAAAATATCGGTAAGATTCCAGAAGATGGGTTTAATGGTGAAATTATTGATTGTAAAGATAAAATTATTTCACCTGGATGGCTTGATATGCATGTTCATCTGAGAGAACCCGGATTTGAAGGAAAGGAGACCATTTTTTCCGGTGTCCTGGCAGCAGCCAATGGTGGATTTACCTCTGTCTGCTGTATGCCGAATACATCCCCGCCCACAGACAGTCAGGAAATTATCCAGTATATTAAAGATCGTTCCAAGAATTATCTGGTTAATGTCTATCCGGTTGCTGCCATCACAAAAAAGCGTGAAGGTAAAGAACTTTCCGAAATTCTGGAACTGGTTGAACAGGGAGCAGTAGCAGTATCGGATGACGGTTCACCGGTTATGAGTGCAGAAATTATGAGGCGCTGCCTGGAATACAGCAAAATGGTGGATATCCCTGTCATCGGCCATGAAGAGGATCTGACCATGACAGAGGATGGGGACATGCATGAGGGATTTGTATCCACCTGTCAGGGATTGCATGGTATGCCTCCAGTAGCCGAAGAGATAATGATTGCCAGGGATATCATGCTGGCTGAGTATACCGATGCACGTTTCCATGTGGCACATATCTCCACCGCCCGTTCTGTAGATCTGGTACGCCAGGGGAAATCCCGTGGAATCCAGGTGACTGCAGAAGTAACCCCCCATCATTTCACATTAACAGATGAGGCGGTTCTGACTTTTGATACTAATACAAAAATGAGTCCTCCGCTACGGACGGAGGCAGATCGCCAGGCGTTGTGTGAAGGATTGAAAGACGGGACAATAGATATTATTGTTTCCGATCATGCACCTCATTCATCCGAAGAAAAAGAAGCTGAATATATAAATGCGCCGTTCGGGATTATTGGATTGGAAACGACGCTGGGTCTGTCATTATCTCAACTCTATCATAAAAAAATTATGGATCTAAATTTCCTGATTGAAAAATTTGCTGTCCGTCCTTATCAGATATTAAATCTGATACCTCCGGCCATTAAGAAGGAGGAAATGGCAAATCTGACCATCTTTGATCCGGATCAGGAATGGAAAGTAGATACTTCCAGATTTCTTTCCAAAAGTACCAATACACCATTTTCCGGATGGACGGTAAAAGGTAAGCCATTCGCGGTAATAAATAACGGTTATTATTTCATTTCCATTTTGTAGAAGCCGGAAATTTTTACCTTGGAAGGCATAATTTCTCTAAAATTAACACATTCTGCCTGTTGTGCCTCAAACCGTAC
The DNA here is from genome assembly GCA_016934605.1 of Calditrichota bacterium. Taxonomy (GTDB): domain Bacteria; phylum Calditrichota; class Calditrichia; order RBG-13-44-9; family RBG-13-44-9; genus RQOF01. The sequence goes on from JAFGSO010000364.1 coordinate 7,565, forward strand.
AATTCTAAAATTGATTCCAGGTTAAGAAAATGCCGGATTCTTTTATTTCCATGCTTATAAAATGACGTATTGAGTTCCTCTGTTTGATAAAAACTTCGATACTTTCAGTCATCTTAGTTCACTCATACATTTAAAACAATATTGTGCAATTTTTATCTTCCCCAAAATTTTCCTGATTTCTATTCTACAGGAATTCTATCTGACCTTATGTCCGAATAAATACCTGACAATATGTCATATAGTTAGATGTATGACATGACAGAATTCTCCTGACGAAGAAGAACTGGTGTGGTAATTACAATAAATACAATATATTATGAAAAACAAAATTTCATTGGCACTATCTTTGTATGTTTATTTTAGACTTGGTGAAAGTAAAATTAAAAAAGTCATTTTGTAAGGAGGAAATAATTATGCATTCTGATATTTTATCCGCCAGGGAACGAGCGAATGTGGATAATAATCATTCGCCGGATCTGATAAAAATCAAACCCGTTGTGGACATTTATGAGACTGAGCAGGATATAGTCATTCATGCCGAAATGCCGAAGGTCAATAAAGAAGATCTTCGTGTTTATATCAAAAATGGAATTTTAACCATCAGTGGAAAACGTCAGAACAATAACATTGATGGTGAATGGCTATTAAAGGAAAGTAGAGACGTCATGTATCACAGGCAATTTGAGCTTGAAGATAATCTGGATCATGAAAGTGTTCGGGCGTCCTATCAGGCCGGAATACTGAAAGTATCCGTTGCCAAGAAGGATGCCGAGAAACCGCGAAAAATTGAAATTAATTAAGAAGTTGTTGGATAATAAATTCGAAAAGAAATTTGTCGTTAAAATTTGGAAGAAATTACCGAAGGAGGATTTAAATAATGGCTACAAAAAAAGTAATTGGAATTGACTTGGGAACAACCAATTCAGTTGTTGCTGTAATGGAAGGTGGAGAGCCGATAGTCATACCGAATTCTGAAGGAGCCCGAACCACTCCATCTGTCATCGGTTTTGCCAAGAATGGTGAAGTACTGGTTGGTGCACCCGCCAAGCGCCAGATGATTACCAATCCGGATAATACCGTGTACTCAATAAAAAGGTTTATGGGGAGACGATTGGAAGAAGTTCCGGAAGAAACAAAAATGGTTCCCTATAAAGTCAAGACAGGAACACATAATCTGGCAGTAGTCGAAATCAGAGAAAAAGATTATACGCCGCAGGAACTTTCTGCCATGATTCTGCAGAAAATGAAACAGACCGCCGAAGACTATATCGGTGAAAAGGTTACCGATGCAGTTATTACTGTTCCGGCATATTTTAATGACAGTCAGAGAAAAGCCACCAAAGAAGCGGGTGAAATTGCCGGTCTGAATGTAATGCGAATCATCAATGAACCGACAGCCGCTTCATTGGCTTATGGACTCGACAAAAAGAAGAATGAAAAAATTGCTGTTTATGATCTCGGTGGCGGGACGTTTGATATTTCTATCCTGGAGATCGGGGACGGTGTGTTTGAAGTGAAGGCCACCAATGGTGATACTCATCTGGGCGGAGATAATTTCGACCAGAGAATTGTGGACTGGGTTGCCGACGAATTCAAGAAGGAACAGGGTATTGATTTAAGAAAAGATCCTATGGCTCTCCAGCGGTTGCGTGAAGCTTCGGAAAAAGCTAAAATTGAATTGAGCAGCACCCAGCAGACCGATATCAATCTGCCGTTTATTACAGCAGATGCCAACGGTCCCAAACACCTTCAGATGACTTTAACCCGTGCAAAATTCGAGTCGTTGGTGGAAGATCTTTTAAGAAAGAGTTTGGAACCATGCAAAATTGCCGTAAAAGAATCCGGCTTCAAAGTAGAAGAAATCGACGAAATTATTCTGGTCGGTGGTTCAACCCGAATTCCTATGGTGCAGGAACTGGTCAAGGAATTTTTCAAGAGAGAACCGCACAAAGGAATCAATCCGGATGAAGTTGTTGCAGTCGGCGCTGCTATTCAGGGTGGTGTGTTGGCCGGAGATGTGAAAGATGTTCTGTTACTGGATGTAACTCCGCTTTCGCTTGGAATTGAAACGCTTGGTAATGTGGCGACAAAACTGATTGAAGCAAATACAACTATTCCGACACGGAAAAGCGAAATCTTCACGACGGCTGCGGATAATCAGACCTCTGTCGAAATTCATGTCATCCAGGGCGAGCGTGAATTTGCCCGGGATAACCGGACCCTGGGACGCTTTATTCTTGACGGAATTCCTCCTGCGCCTCGTGGTGTACCTAAAATAGAAGTAACCTTCGATATAGATGCCAATGGTATATTGAATGTTTCCGCCAAGGATATGGCCAGCGGTAAGCAGCAAAGTATCCGGATTGAAGCAAGCTCCGGACTCTCTGAAGAGGAAATCGACAAGATGGTGAAGGATGCCAAGGAACATGCAGCGGAAGATAAGAAACGTCGAGAACTTATCGATTCTCGCAACGCGGGTGATCAGCTGGTATATCAGACCGAGAAGAATTTGAAAGAATACGGGGATAAAATAGATAGTACTGCCAAAAATAAAATAGAAGCGGCAGTTGGTCGTTTGAAAGAAGCACTGAAATCTGAAAATGTCGACGAGATTAAATCTGCAACCGATGCGCTTAACCAGGTCTGGAACGAATCTGCTTCTACCATGTACCAGCAGGCTGGCGCTGAGGGGGGTGCAGCTGGTGCCCAGGCAGGAACCGGGCAGACCGCAGATCAGGGTTCTTCACAGGATGAGAAAGTTGAAGAAGCCGATTATGAAGTGGTAGACGACGATAAAAATAACAAGAAAGATAAAGAATAAACTGCAGAAAAAAGACAGATCTTGCGTTTGACAAAACGTGGGATCTGTCTCTGTTTTAAATCAATTGAATCTATAATATTATGATTATCGAATAACGTCCCAGAATATAAGATTTTGAGATATAGGAGTTCTTGGAAATGAGTGATGAAAACAAAAATGGTAAGGAAATCTCCATAGAATTTTTGGAAGATGAAAACGCAAATGCCGAAAATGCAAAGACCGCTGAGAAAAAAATCGATTTAGAAGAAAAATCGGAAAATTCATCTGAACATCAGGATAAAAAAACGAGTAGAGAAGGCAGAAAATTGGAAGAATTAAAGAAAAAATATGAAGATGTGAATGAACAGTTTTTAAGACTGCGTGCTGAATTTGCTAATTATAAAAAACGGGTAGATCGCGATCAGATCGATTTTGCGGAATATATAAAGGGTGAGGTAATAAAAAAGTTTTTACCTGTAATAGATGATTTTGAACATATGATTAAAAATTCCAAAGGCGAATCAGCAAACATTCCGGTTCTGGAAGGTGCACAGATTATTTACAATAAATTTATTGCGGTTTTGAAAGAATTGGGTGTCAGTAAGATGGATGTTTTAAATCAGGAATTCGATCCTCAATTGCACGAAGCGATGATGATGCAACCGACTGAAAATGAAGATCAGAATGGAAAAGTGATTGAAGTATTCCAGGAAGGTTACGTCATTAATAACAGGCTTTTAAGACCTGCAAAAGTAGTGGTAGGTCAGTATACCAGGCCGGAGGATAGAAATTAGTCAGTTTGATGATTAAAAATTTCCGAAGATTATGCAGATGAGCTAAGAGAAACGGAAAAAGAGTAAAGGGAAAAGTGTCCACGAATTTCACGAATGAAAAAAACAAATAAATCAGATAAAAGATCAAAGATATAATTAAGAAATAGAGCTTTATTCCTGGTGTCTGGTTAGCTGGCCTTTATCACAGTATCCGGTGTTATCGCGCACCCTCCTTTTCCGTTTTCCCCTTATCCTCATCATTTATAGTACTTTTATTTCCCATTTTCCGAATTGTAAAAAAATACACTAAATTCGGGTAAAAATAGAAGACCGGAATTATATATTGACTTTTATAGGATAGTTAGTTAAATTTTTAAAAATCAAAATTATGAGGTATTTATGCTCGTTTTAACAAGGAGGTTGGGTGAGTCTATCCATATTGGTGATAATATCAAGATTACGGTTGTGGATATCGATGGAAAGCAAGTAAAAATCGGGATAGAAGCTCCCAGGGAAGTGTCTATTTTCAGGGAGGAGGTCTATGAGAGAATAAAACAGGAAAACCTCAAAGCGGCTGGAACATCACCTGACGACATTAAAAAAGCTGCACAGGATTTGAAAAAAG
>JAFGSO010000365.1 GCA_016934605.1 Calditrichota bacterium
ATCGCCTGCTGGAGGGATTTCCGGATCATCTCCTGCTGAGCTGCCAGCCTGGCCAGTGCATCTTCGGATAACTGTGGTCTACCCCCGCCCTGCTGCTGAAAAAGCGACATGCTTTCCTGATTGAGTGCTCCCTGCTGGCCGGACATTTTCTGAAGCTGCTCCATGAATTCCTGGAACCCCGACGGTGAATTAGACTGTGACAGCTGGTTCATGCTGTTCTGCAGTGTCATCAGACCTTTATTAAATCCGGCCATTGCCTGCATCTGATGGTTATGGGCTTGACGCGGATTTCTCTCTTCCAGTTTCTGTACTGACTGATTCATGTTTCTGAATGCTTCAGCCATGTGTTTATTCAGCTCAGGTGAGAGCATAAAGGTCTGCCTGGAAATATCTATCAGTTGCTGAATTAACTGATTGGTGCTGCTCATCAGTCGGGACTGTTGTCTCGCGACATCATTAATCTGCGGTGATGCGGGACTCAACTGCCGGGATCTTCCGGCAAGGTTTTCCTGGTCAAATGAAGTGGATAGCATATCCTGCATCGTTTTCTGCATGGCTTCTGAAATTTGCTGTTTCTGTTGATTCATCATATCATTTTTAGCCATCTGGAGCATGGCTTGCAGCATCTCAAACGAAGATTTTAATTCCTGTCCGGATTTTGAAGCTTCCTGCCGGCTAAGTTTACCCAGCTGTTGTTGCATCTCCTGAATTCTTTGCTGGAGTTCCTGTTCGTTCATATAGTTTCTGGCCTCCTCCAGCATCCTGGACATTTCCTTCATAACTTCCTGATAGTTCAAACCGGCTTTTCCCATTTCTTTTGCCAGAAATTCAGCATTTTTCCCGATATTTTCCTCTTTCATTTCCAATTTCGGAAAGTTTTCCTCCGGCATAGCTGATTCTATCAGTTGCTCATTGATCTCGGTCTGTTCCTGATTCAGCTTTTCGGCCAGTTTTATCAATTCATCCATCTTCTGTTCGAGCTGAACTCGTTTGAAGAGTTCATGAAACCGTTTGATGTTCTCCTCAAACTCTTTTACCGACATCTCAAATTTTTCCAGAGATTTTCGAATCTGATTGAAATCCGCCTTCTCCAATGCCTGCTGTAAATCATTCATTGCCTGTTTGAGTTCTTCCGGAGCCAGTTCCTGAAACATCTCCTGTAATTCCATATATTTCTGAAGTGCTTCCGGGCTTAAAACCTCATTTTCGCTCAGTTCTTTTACCACCTCATCAATTTTTTGCTGAATATCTGAAAGCTTTTCTGAGATATCAGTCTGTTTTTCCATTTGTTTTTTAATTTCCTGCTGCCGTTCCCAGTTCACTTCCGATTCTTTTTTTAATTCCCGATTAATTTCCTCCAGTTTCTCTTTAAGCTGACGGGATTCTTCAGAAATTTCATCTATTCTTTCAAGCTGATCCAGCTGTTTCTCTTCACTTCGGGCCAGAATTTCAAGGAGAGAGGGAAGACGAATGGTATAAGATTGAGTCCGATACCACTTGGGTCCATTGATACGGTCGTTATCGGATACTTCCGCATAGTACTGGATATAATCATCGGGAACAAGATAGAAGGATGTGACGTCCCAGGTAAAATCACTCAATGCTTTTCCCTTTTCGAAACTCTCAAAAGGAATTTTCAATTCAAAGGAGGTACTGTCTTTCGAATAACCCTGCCGGAAAACCGATCCTCTGAGCCACAAACCGGTAAACCCGAAATCATCACGGATTGAAATGAGCATGGGTACCATCAGTTCATCTCCCAGATCGACATCTGCTCCGGGTTGTTTTATCTCTGCAAAGGGGAATTCATCGTTTAAAAGATAAATGCCGTAAGTAACCGGATTGTCATTACCGATGCTATCCGTATCAAAAATCCGGATGGAGTATGAGGTATTTTCTCCCGGCGTGAAGGATGCCTTCCCGGTATGGCCGGCAACTGAAATCGGTATTTGGGAAGAATCGGCGAAAACAAGATAGGCTTGGGAGAGCTGCCTGTCTGCTTCAATGGATAGACGTATGGTGCTACCGGGATAAGCAGTAATTTCTCCGTCATTTGGAGCCATACTGGAAGCATCCAGACCGGAATAAGACGGCGGTATAACGTTCACCTGGAGTGTTCTGATTACCGGTCTTTCCACAACTTTAACAACTGATATGCCGGAAAGTGCTTTTTTATGACGATATCTTGTCTGATTCAGCTCCGCGCTGAAATAATAGCTGAACGAATTACTGACGTGTGCCAGTTCATATTCATATCGGTTTGACGTCGGAAGCGGTATTTCAATGCTGGTATTTTTCCGGTTAGAATAATCCTGACCGAGATCTTCGATGACTAAAAAAAGGTTATCCGGTTTCATCCCCTGAGATGAGCATATAAGGGTGACAGGATCATTTTTCAGAACTTCCATGTCCCCTGATTCATTAATGAGGGTAAGCGGGAATGGCTGTATATAGTTTCTCCAGGGCAACAGCAGTTTTTTTGTCGCCAGTTCAACTGAATCAGGAATCAGAATCCACAAAATAATAAAAACAGAAAGCGGCAAGGTTATCCAGCGAAGATAAGGAATAGCTGTGCGGGCTGTTGAATATTCCCGAAGAGAAAAGGACGAAATCCGTAATGATAATTGCTGCAAGGCCTTCTTTCTGATGGCTTCCGATCCTGCACTGCTTCTATTATTATAGAGCTGAATATAATTGAGAACCGCATCCTGAATGGATTCATCCATATTACCGGCTCTTTTTGCCGTCCTGAAGAGTTCCTGATCGGACGGAGAAAAAATTTCTCTGAGATCCGGCAATATGCGGATCAGGGTATAAAAAAACAATCCAAGCAATAGAAGGAGGAAGAATACAAAACGGGTAACAGATGAAACATCGAACAGCAGATTAATTCCCAGCCAGACAATCAGGAATCCGGAAGCAAACAGCCCAAAAACCAGAGTTGATTTCATGATTTTCACGGCAAAGTATTTCCGGTGAGTCCTGACCAGGTTTTTATATATTTTCTGATAGCTGATTTTTATCTCGCTCATTTTACAGCCGGTTAAGATTGTGAATTATTTTAAATGAGTTAATGCCCAGAGAATAATATTGGTACCCATCTGAAGAGCTCTTTCCCTCACTTCAGGGGGATCCTTATGGATGTCCGCATCTTCGCATCCATCGCTAATATCCGTATTCAGTGAATAAAATGCCACCATGCGACCTTCGTAGAAGAGTCCCAGTGCCTTCGGCGGTCCGCCATCATGTTTGTGAATTTTAGGTAAACCATTGGGAAATTCAAATTTTATATGAAAAATGGGATGTGAGAAAGGTAATTTCACCCATTCCAGCCCGGGGAAAACCTTTGCCATTTCCCTTCTGAACGAAAAATCCATTCCATAATCATCATCTGCCCACAGAAACCCCCCGCTGGTGAGATAGATTCGCAGCCGGTTAATTTCTTCAGGTGAAAACTTAATATTTCCGTGACCGGCTATATAAGAAATCGGATATTTAAAAAAATTTCTATCCATTACTTCCACACTTTGTTCTCTTTCTGCCAGCTCAAGACCGGTAGTTTGTCGCATGTAGTTGAACAAATTGACGAATGTGGTGCGGTTACCGTACCAGTCACCTCCTCCGGAATACTTTATTCTGGCCACCGTAACCGGATTCTGAGCAGATAGTGTTGAAAAAAATATCAGAAGTAAGAGAACAATTCTTTTCATTCAGCATTTCCTGCCATTTGATTATTTTTTACAACGGTTTCCGGAATAAGATTCATCCTTTTTGGGGGTTGCTTCCAAAAGAACACCATTCAACCAATTCCCGGAAAATATAGAAGTCTGTATTGGACTGTCAAAATGAATTTTGATAAATCGACAGTCGATCGGTTATATCACGGTGTTTACCCTGCATTTATCTATGCACTGTACGAAGGTAATAACATTATCGTCATTATGTTAATCATTCACGCTCATTAGGGTGAAAGTTTGTCTTCAGATGGGTACCTGGAAAAGCTTTAATAAAGGATATTTAGAAAAACATGTCGCCACTACCTGGCGCTATTTTTTTGATGTTATCTTTTTTCTTTATTATCAATGTGGAGCTGTATCAAAAGTCAAAAATAGGTGTATTAATATGAATTTAGCTGTTTAATCTCCATTTATTATCTCACCCCCCAATCGGGGGTGAGGACAGAAGACATATTGTCAAGATAAATTTTTACAAACCAGATGGGGGGGGGAAGAAGAAATTTATCAAAATGAATTTTGACAAACCAGGATAAAGTGTCAGGGAAAATTTACATGAACATCTTATTTGCTACGATAAAGACCATGGTTACCGATCCGATGGCTTTGACGGTAAGACCACCTACCCGGCCAAGAAGAGCACCCAGAGTAGCATTCCCGGCCTCACGGATATTCTTACCTCTCAGCAGTTCAATAGTCAACGTTCCAACAATCACGCCGGCGAAGCCACCCACCAGAGCTCCAAAAACCGGACTGAAGAAAAAACCGCTGATTCCGCCTCCTATTCCGCCCAGAATGGCGCCGACCACGCCCAGTCGGGAGGCACCGTATTTTCTGGCGCCGAAAGCAATAATAAAATATTCCAGGAGTTCTACCGTGAAAGCAACAATAAAAAGGGTAATCAGAAAGGAAAAGGAAAATTCATTAAAATCTGTGGCGATACCATACCAAACGGTATTCAAAAAAATGATAAAATTTCCGGGGATACTTAAAAAATTCGAGACAATGCTGAATCCAAGTATTGTTATGAAAAAGATTTCAAGAATATCCATTCAATAACCATTTAAACGATTTTACTGATTATCGCGGGCGATTTTCCGGGCAAATCCCTGCCTTCGTTTTCGGTTATTTAATCCCATTTTATTCAATACGGATCTGACTGCCAGCCAACCTACTCTGGTAAACCCATACCGGCTGGTGTTCAGTATTTTTTTTATTTTATAAGCACCTACAGTCGGATTCCGAGCGATAATATGTTTTATTTTATCTTCCAGTCTGGCAGAACCGATAGAAGCATCAGATGCCTGTTTTTCACCTTCTTCACTTCCTGAAAGTTCCAGTTCCTCCTCTTCTTCAACCATGGCATAGGTGGGGCGGGGTTGAGAGGCGGGAGTGGTGGCAGCGGGTCCGCCTCCAATCTGGGGTTTTCTGACTTCTGCAAACTCTTTTTCCATAGAAGCAGCGGTGGGTCGGGTGACCGGTTCTTCAAACTTTCTCACGGCATCTTCCACCGAATCGTAAACATCCAGAATATGATGAAATTCCAAAAGTTCAAAAATTTCATACACATCAGGTATCATACGAACCAGCTTCAGGTCCCCATTCTGTTCCCGGATGGATTTGATTTCACTAATAAATATACCCCATCCGGCCGAACTAATATAATCTACATTACCCAGGTCGATGATAATATTAAATCGGTTTTGTTTCAGCAAATTGTGTAATGCACGTTCCACTTCCGACGAGGTAGTTGTGTCGATAAAACCACCTACTTTAATCAGGGAAATTTGATTCTGACTTCCGCGAACTTCAGTGGAGACTTGGATGCCTTCCATTCCATCCTCCGGTTTAATACCAGTTTTTTCTTAAAAAATTATTGTAACAATTTATGTTAACAAGACCTATCAATCAACTTATCTTTCTTTTTTAACTTCTTCAGACAGAATATTTTCATTATCGTCCGACTTCGACGCATCTGAAGTTATTTTTATTTCATTTTCAGTTTTATCTGCATCTTCCCGGGACGCATCTGTTTTTTTGTCAGATTCATCCGAGCCGTTCTTATTACTTTTCATAGTGATCATTCTTTCCCTGTTCTTGAGAGACGGCTGAGGAGAAGGTGCCTGGAAGAACTGGGGACCTTTTTCCATATCTTCGGAACGGAAACCGCCAACCATAACTTCGCCATCCAGAGTAAGCAAAGGAGTTCCGGGCGGTTTGAGACGGCGTTTTCCGCCGCGCTGCACGAAACGTTCACGTTGTTTACGATGATTCAGTTTTGCTCGCTTGAGTTCTTCATAAATGAGACGCGGAGGTATTTCCACAAAACTGTATTTCCGGGAATTAAGCAGATCGCTCAAACGTTTTGGACCGTATTCGGGATGTTCACGAATAATATCATAGAGTTTGGTTTTTACCTCGATGCTCATGTGCCTCAGGCCGACATTAGTATAGCCATGCAGCATTTCACGCAGGTATTCATAGCCGCCCTCCTCATAAATCTTTTTATACTTATAATAGGTAGAAGGAGAGACATCCATTTCCTTGCAGGCCTGAAGTATGGTTACATCGCTTTTACCGGCCAGCTCAAACAACTCCTTAAACATATCAATTTTCACATCAACCGCTTCCATATTTTCCTTTACAGCCACCAGCGTAACATCATCGTTTTGCTCATAGCCGCCGGTAAAACTTTGCAAATCTTCTTTCAGTTTACTCACGAATTCAACTACATCCAGATTTCCATATTTCCGGATGGCAGCCAAAAAACGTTCATCTCCATACATTTCACGTTTATGATTCATCGCCTCGGTAATTCCGTCCGTATAAACAACCAGCATATCATCGGGATGAAGCCGGATGCGGTCTGCCCGGATGGTTTTATCGAAGAGATGGATGTCCGGGAGGGTGATACCCACAGGGAATCCGGGGGGATTCAGGTAAAAGGTTTCCTTCGTTTTGCCACGGTATAGAATCATGGGATTGTGACCTGCACTGGCGAAAGAGATCATCCGTTCACGGGAATCCAGAACAATATAGAATGAAGTAACGAACATGCCTTTTCGGATGTCATCGGTGACAAACTGGTTCACTTTAGCGAGCACTTCCGCCGGATTTTTATTTCCCCGTGCTTCCAGCCGCAAAGCGGTTCGGATCATGGTCATTACCATGGAACCCGGAACGCCTTTTCCGGAAACATCTGCCACACAGACTCCTATGGTATGATCATCCACTTCCACAAAGTCGAACAGGTCTCCGCCCACTTCTTTAGCGGCCTGGTAATAGGAGGTGATATCATATCC
>JAFGSO010000366.1 GCA_016934605.1 Calditrichota bacterium
TAAATCATTAAATTCTTTCTCCCATAAGAAATCTTTCAGTTCGCCCTTCATCTGACTGATCCCTGAATCAGGAATTCCTGTAAGAAGTAATAATAAAAATATCGTCAATAGTTTTAACATAGAGTTCCCATCAATACGCTCTTGACAGAACCAGGTCCGGATAGTAGAATTTCAGAATGTCCTGGAAAGATTTTCCTCGCAGAGCCTGTCCGATGGCGCCCCACTGACATAATCCACGTCCATGACCGAAGCCGGCACCTACCAGATAAAATGTATCATTTTCATTCCGGGAGGCTTTCAGAAGGAAAAGATTACTGGGAAGAGGATGTCCCGAATCGTCCGCAAAAAGGGTGCGGATTTGCCACTCTCTGACCGGAATATCTTCTCCGTTTATAATGAATTGCAGTTTGTCCACGCGGCCCGATTTTTTCCGCGAAGTTATTGCCAAAGTGATGTCATACCCATTTTCAATATAATCAGTTTTTCTGTCGAGCCCGAGGAGACCCAACCGTACCATATTTGTCAACAGATTCCGACCGGTGATGGTTCTTACCCAGCGGTACAGAGGCGAAGCGATACAGTTTACACTGTTGTCCAGGTTATCTTTCATAATGGCAGCCGCTGTAATGGTATTATTCAACTGGTATGCAGAATGATCCAGCACTCCACCACAGGTTGAATGATACTGTATTCTAACCAGTTTTTTGTCCGGAGTCTGCAGTATCAGGCCGGATGTTTCCTCGACAGCTCTTTTAACCAGAGGAGAATTTTTTTCCCGTCCCCGATAAACCTGGTCTCTGGTATCTGAGTAAATATCAAAAAAAGTGGATTGTGGATTCTGAATCATGACCAGGGCATAAGTTCGAGCTGCCACCACCTGACTGAGAACTGCCTGATAATAATCCGGGGTATAACTGGGAATTTCGTGGGGAATCACACCCTCCAGATAATCTGGCATGTTGAGGTGATTAATAACCGATATCCGGTTTCCATCCCGGGCGAAAACCAGCTTCCCCTCGTATGTGATTCCATTCCAGATGAAACGTTGTCCCTTTTCCGGTAAAAAATCAATTGTTGTAAAATTTTCAAATTCAAACCACCTCGCTTCACTGCGAAACAACAGTTTACCGTTCTGATAGGTGACAGTAAATTCGCCGATTCTGGAATCCAGGATATAATCCGCTTCTTCGCTTGTCAACCGAAATTCATCAAGGAATAAAAGCTTTCCCTGATGGAGTTTTTCCTGTATGGCAACACGTATCGAAGGGGTTTCTCTGGTGGTGGGCGGGGGCTTAAAAACGCGTTGTCTGGTACAACCAAAAACAACCAGTATCAGCAGAAGCACTGAAAAAATCGCTCTTTGATCGATGTTCAGTGCAGCGGGGAGACAGGATTTTTTATGGAATGGATATATGTGTGACAATACACTACCATCCAAAGCCAAGAATACTGATACCTACACGAAGCCCAAAACCGGATATGTCCAGCTCTTCCCAGGTCGGAAATCCTTCCTCGTTAGTACTGTCATTTCTTGTCACCTTGGAACCATTATAGATGCCATCCAGGAAGAAATTCGCTGAGGAACTGATCTGAATACCTATACCCAAAGCCCCCTGCCAACCGAAACCATGGTAAAAGCGGGTAGAATGCACATCAGTGATATAATTGTTTTCATTATTCCAGACCATTTCCCATCCCAGCCCTCCGGAAGCCCTTAGAAAAAACGGACTCCTGTAGCCCAATTGATTTTCCCAGTTCAGTTTTAGAAAAAGGGGAATCATATATGTCTTATATTCCAGTTCTTTCTGTTTGATTTCCGGAGTGATATCATTTAACTGTACTTCTCCTAGGGTAGTAACCCGTGTGTAGGATTTTTGAAAATAGTTAAATTCGAAGCTCCAGCTCAAACTTTCGTCGATCATCCGACCAACATTCAATCCGAAAATATAACCAGCCCTGGCATCTTCCGGATCCTGATATCCAACTTTGAATTCTGAAAACGGTACATTTCCATATAGCCGGGAAAATGCTAATACAGAAATAAAAATGACGAGGGGAAAATGTTTCATAGAGCTATTTCCAAAATTATTGATAACAAATTTAGGGGAGCAAGAAGAAAAATGCAAATTCAATACGAAAATATGAACATTTTATAATATGGGTTATTTAAGAAAACCGTAAAAAATTCGATAGTGAAGATTGCAGGAGATACTTGCTGAAAAAGTACTCTGAAAAACCGTTTGCAATCTACTGTTTTGCATATTAAAATTCATTCGAGAATCAAAAAAAACAGCGTGTTATCATGATGCGGTTCTGCATAACAAAGTCAACAATATTGAATAAAAAAATATTTAAAATAAATCAGGACCATAGGTGTATGAATGGAGTACAAATGGGTTTTAGGTTGCGATTATGATGAAGAGATAGTTGACAATATTGCCCGGGAACTGGCAGTTCCGCCCGTTATGGCCCGGATTTTGTTAAACCGGGAAATCGATTCTTTCGATAAGGCATATTATTATTTCCGACCCGATCTGGAAAACCTCCACGATCCTTTTCTGATGGATGGAATGGACAGAGCTGTGGAGCGGCTTCATAAAGCGCTTCATACGGGAGAGAATATTCTCATCTACGGGGATTATGATGTTGATGGTGTCTCCTCAGCTGCTATCCTCTATCTGGTCATGTCCCGTATGGTGGGTTCAAAAATCTCCTACTACATTCCGGACAGGATGACGGAAGGATACGGGCTTTCCAGCAAGAGCATCCACGAGGCGGCAGAAAACGAAGTGTCTCTCATCGTAACAGTAGATTGTGGTGTTACTGCGGTGGATGAAATCAAGCTGGCCAATGAACTGGGCATGGATACGATTGTCTGCGATCATCATCAGCCTGCCGAAGAATTACCTCCAGCAGTGGCCATTCTCGATCCGAAATTGCCGGACTCCAATTATCCGTTCAAAGAACTGGCGGGAGTAGGAGTTGCATTTAAACTGCTTCAGGGTCTTTACAAGAAGCTCGGATTGTCAGAAGCGGAACTTGATGAATATCTGGACCTGGTGGCAATTGGCAGTTGTGCGGATATCGTCCCTCTGGTTGATGAAAACCGGATTCTGGTAAGGCATGGGATGGATAAGATCAATTATAATCCGCGTTTCGGAGTGAGAGCACTACTGGAATCTTCCGGGCTGAATTCAAAAGAAATAACTGCGGGACTAATTGTCTTTGTCCTTGCTCCACGTATCAATGCGGTGGGAAGGCTGGGAGATGCACGGCGTGCAGTTCAGCTGTTCAGTGCACCAACTCTCCAGCAGGCCCGGCTTCTGGCCAGAGAGCTGGAAAAAGAGAACCGTCTGCGCCGCGATATCGATGAGATTACATTTCGGGAAGCCAGAGAGATTCTGGAAACAAGACTGGATCCCCGGGAAGATAAAGCCTTTGTTTTATATAAAAACGATTGGCATCCCGGTGTTATCGGTATTGTCGCCTCCAGAATCGTTGAAAAATATTACCGTCCCACCATAATGATTACCGTTATCGATGGTATAGGGAAAGGCAGCGCCAGAAGCATTGCCAATTTTAATATTTATCAGGCCATAAAAGAATGTTCACACCTGCTTTCAGGCTTTGGTGGACATAAATATGCAGCCGGACTGACTATTGAAGCGGAAAAAATTCCGGAATTCGTGAAATGTTTTAAAGAAGCGGCAGCAGAACAGCTGGTTCCGGAAGATCTTATTCCCTGCTTGAAAATCGACGGTGAAATCGATATTTCGGAGTTTAATCCAAGATTTATCCGCCTGCTGAAATTAATGGGCCCCTTCGGACCGATGAATAATCGTCCGGTGTTCAGGACACGTAATCTGAAAATTGTGGGAAACCCCTCTGTGGTGGGACAGAATCATCTGAAACTCAAGGTCGAACAGGACGGAGTTGTTATGGATGCAATCGGGTTTAATATGGCGGACTATCTGGGAAGAATCGGAAACAATGGTTTTGTGGATTGTGTGTATGTAGTCGAAGAAAACCGTTGGAACGGGAAAAATTATCTTCAATTGAGATTAAAAGATATTCGGTAGAACTGATGAAAGAATTTTTTTTAAATCTGAAAGAGATCCGCGAAAAGAAGGGACTTACCCTTGAAGAAATTTCCGAGCGCACTCGCCTCTCCATTCAATATCTAAGAGATATTGAAAAAGGTCAACTGGAAAACCTTCCGGCTGGCTACGACCGCATCTTTTTTAAAAGATACCTGAAAGAGATCGGAGAAGATAAGGATGAGGTATGGCGTGACTTTAACCTCTTCTTTGGCACAGGTCCGCTTGAAAAAAATATGCCATATTCATCGGATATTCCGGAAAGCAAAAAAGAATCACCAATCGAAGAACCCGAGGAGAAGAAAACTGAAGTCCCCGAAAAAGTCTCTGCATTCCAAAATTTGATGATGCAGTTGAATATGGATAAAATATACAAATATTTCTGGGGAATAATCACCATCGCAGTTCTGGGTATAGTTGGCTATTTTGCTTATCAGCAGTATATTTTTGTGAAAAATACGCCACCGGAAGTAAAAGAAATATCAGTGTCGCAATATATTAGTGAAATGCAGACTCAGGACAGCCTGCTCACGCCCAGAATGTCTGAAGATACAGAAATCTCAAGTGCTGGAGAAGTTGAATTCGATGTGAGACTGCATGCTCGTGAGAGAACCTGGATACGGGAAATCCGCGACCAGAAGGATACTACAGATTATATCATGAGTGAAGGATTGAATAGAAAAATTTCGGCATCACAATCGGTAAAACTTATGCTGGGACGAGCCGATGGGGTGGAACTGTGGATCAATAAAGACAGTCTGGGTGTGATGGGTGCCCCCGACGAAGTGGTTGTCAGTCTGGTATTGACCCAGAAAGGGATTACTGAAAAAAGGTTGAAGAAAATAACACCCACCCGGGAAACTCCTCCGGATACATCGGCTTCTATTTCGGCTGCAGCAGGTAATATGTCCGAGAATGCCAGGGACGCCGAATGATCCGGATACATTCCATGCTTTTTCAATCAGAATATTTCATAAACGTGTGTCTATTGAATTATCAGGTGATACTAGAGATAAGATCATTTTTGAAATTCTATTAATATTTCCGGCGACTTTTTTGTGACTATAAATTATTTTTTATTTGATATTTTCAATATATCTAACAAAATTATTGATCGGATTTGATTCAGAAATCCATTTGGATTGATTTTTTTTCAGTAATCAGAGATCCTTTAATTTATCATAGAGGAACTGCTGACAGGATAAAAAGTAATAAATGTTGTTTCAAGTGAAAACAAAGGGAAAATTAGAGCGGATTCCAACTGGAAAAATCGGAGCGGTGCTGTTTTCATGAAAGAAAAAAAATCAGATAATACGGAAAAAAAAGACGAGAATAAAAAAATGGTAGAAGCTTATTATAAAAAAACGATGAGGATTCTGGAATATTATGTTCTGGTATGTTTTATTCTGATTACATTTATGCCTCTTCTGAATTTCGCCTGGATACCGGGATTTATAAAATTTGTCTATTTTACCGGATTTCCTCTTCTAATCCTTATCTTTATCATCAGTCTGTTTAAAGAACCTATCATTAAAATGATTACTAACCTTTTAGAAAAATAATTTATACCTCGCCAATTTGAATAAGAGATAATTTTTATTTTGTAAAGGTAATATTCCTGACTTCCGAATATAGAATTAATAGATGATAAACGGGGCGGTTGTGATTCACTTTCAGAGAAAAAGATTAGAAGAAATTGTTGAGAACGCTCAGAAGAGCAAAATTATGGTTTTTGGGGACCTGATGGTTGATGAATATATGTGGGGTCAGGTTTCCAGAATATCTCCTGAAGCACCC
This sequence comes from Calditrichota bacterium, assembly GCA_016934605.1. Classification (GTDB taxonomy): domain Bacteria; phylum Calditrichota; class Calditrichia; order RBG-13-44-9; family RBG-13-44-9; genus RQOF01. Next base: position 5,895 of record JAFGSO010000366.1, read on the forward strand.
GTCCCCATTATTAATATTTCGAAGGCCCAAACCCGCTTCGGAGGGGCTGCAAATGTGGCTTTTAATCTGATGGGATTAAAACACAAACCCGTTTTAGTAGGAGTGGTGGGCGAAGACCGCATGGGTCACGAATTTCTGGAAATGATGCGGTCCAACGATCTGGCCACCGAAGGGATTATTGTAACTTCTGAAAGATCCACTGCAGTCAAAACCAGAATAATCGGTAATAATCAGCATATTGCACGAGTCGATCAGGAAAGTACGGATCCGGTTTCTTCAGCACTTCAGGAAAAATTGTTTGAAGTCATTTTGAAAAACATTGAAGATATAGAAGCGATTATCATTGAGGATTACAATAAAGGAGTAGTACTTCCGCAATTAACCCAACACATCATCGAACTGGCTGAGCGTCATGGGAAGTATGTGACTGTAGATCCAAAGTTTGAAAATTTTTTCAGCTTTAAAAATGTAACGGTTTTTAAGCCAAATACCAAGGAAGTTGAAGAAGCACTTGCAATGAGAATTTACGATGATTCAGATGTCCTGAATGCGGGGAAGAAACTGCTGTCGGAGCTGAAATGCCGGTCAATCCTCATTACTCGCGGTGCAGATGGAATGGTTCTATTTCAACCGAATGAAGATCCTGTATTTGTGGAAGCGAAAGCTCGCAAAGTGGCGGATGTATCAGGTGCCGGGGATACTGTTATTGCAACCCTAACATATGCCCTTGCCGGGGGATCGAGTATCAGGGAAGCCGTTACACTATCAAATTTCGCTGCCGGCCTGGTCTGTGAAGAGGTGGGAGTAGTCCCGGTGAACCTGGAAAAATTGATGACACAGGTTTTGAATGAACAGAAGGATAAAAAAACTTTCATATATCCAAAACAGAAAGACTGACCGCGGTGTTAAAAGATAAAATCAAATCCTTACCAGCAATGATTGAGATAAGGAATGAGTTGAAACGTAAAAATCAGACGCTGGTTTTTACCAATGGCGTTTTTGATGTTTTGCATCGGGGGCATGTTGAATATCTGGAGCAAGCAAAATCCCACGGCGACGTTCTGGTGGTGGGATTGAATTCAGATAATTCAGTTAGAAAGATAAAAGGAGAGGGAAAACCTCTTTTTAAACAACAGGATCGTGCACTTGTCCTGGCCGGCCTGTCCTCGGTCCACTATGTTGTTTTTTTTGAAGAGGAGACACCGCATGAAATAATCTCAGCCCTCTTGCCGGATTTTTTAATCAAGGGAGGAGATTACCAGATTCATGAAATTGTGGGAAGAGATGTGGTTGAAGCAAATGGGGGACAGGTCGTCACGGTCCCAATTACCCCCGGATATTCAACATCGGAATTGATCAGAAAAATTGCAGAACTACTTAAAAAAGGGAAAATTGCTTTATGAAGTATGGATTTTTATTGGTTATGGTGTTCCTGTTGATCTCATCATGCAGCTTAACAAAACAGTTGAATCAAAATGAGGATGTGGCAGTACAGCAAATTGTTGAACCTGAAAAGAACGATTCACTCGCTCTTGCTATGTCATATCTGGAGATGGGTCGTAATGCAGAAGAAGCAGGAGATACTCTGGATGCAGATTTATATTATCAGATGGCCATGGATATTTCATCGGCATTACAGGGAAAAGAATCAATAGCGGGGGATACCAGTGCACAGAGAGTTCTGCAATCAGTCTCGCTGGAATATTCAAAGTATCTGGCCAGAATGAACGGTTTTGAAAAAGATTCACTGACTGCCGCAAATGTTATTGAACTTTTAAATGAAATTGACGAATCGTCATTGCCTGCAGATTCAGACAGTATTGCTGTTACCATTCCGGATGTCATAGAAGAGGAACAGCAGATTACTATACCGCTGGTATTGAATAAAAAGGTGGAAAATGCCATTCAGTACTTTCAGGGAAAGGGCCGGCGCATTTTCACTAAATGGCTGCAACGTTCGGGATGGTACAGGGATCTGATTATACCGATTCTTGCTGAGGAAGGTGTCCCGGAAGAACTTTTTTATCTGGCAATGATTGAAAGCGGATTTAATCCAAACGCCCGATCCTATGCAAGAGCCGTGGGAATTTGGCAATTCATTTATGCAACCGGTAAAGCCTATGGTCTAACCAGCAGCTGGTGGTATGACCAGCGACGCGATCCGGAGATGGCTACCAGGGCGGCAGCGAGACACTTGAAAGATCTTTATGAGAGATTCGATAACTGGTACCTGGCCATTGCAGGGTATAATTACAATCCGGCGAAAATTGAACACCGTATGCGAAGATATAATGTTGGTGAATTCTGGGATCTTCCCAGGTTACCGCGACAGACACGCAACTATGTTCCTACTTTTATAGCGGCTGTACATATAGCAAAAAATCCGGAAAAATATGGATTTTATGTTGAGCCCGAGGAAGCAGTTGTCTATGATACCGTCACAGTAAATGAATGTGTTGATCTGAATGTAGTTGCCTCATGCGTTGATGAAACTTTTCAGGAACTGAAGAAACTGAATCCGGCGCTTTTACGGTGGTGTACACCCCCCGACCGGGATAAATGGGTTTTGAATATCCCGAAGGGAAGCCGCGATAAATTCCTGGAGAATTATTCAAAAGTTCCGGATGATAAAAAGTTAACTTATGTTCATCATCGCATCAGGCGGGGTGAGACCTTATCGGAAATTTCACGCCGCTATGGGGTTACTATTTCGGAAATAAAACGTTTCAATAAAATCCGCGGGACCCTGATTCGCGAAGGACAGTATCTTGTGATTCCCTATCCTCAGAATAAGCAATATGCCCGTCAGCTTGCCAGCAGATCTTCAACACGCTCCCCGGCAAAAACGTCTCGTCAAAAACCGGTGGAGAATGTTCCGGGTCATGAAAAATATATCCATCTGGTTAAGAAAGGCGAGACTTTATGGGATATCGCCACTTTTTATGGTATCAGTGTCACCCAGATCAGGAACTGGAACGGATTGGGATATTCCCGGATCATTCATCCTGGTCAGGAGCTGA
>JAFGSO010000367.1 GCA_016934605.1 Calditrichota bacterium
GCCGTTGGAAGTGCATAACGGCGATTTTTGAGTTTATGTATCTTGCCCTGTTTTTCCAGAGCGGACAGTGCATTTCTGAACATGTGATAGCTGTTTTTGTTGATATGTATCCCATGCGAAATTTCTTTCATTTTGAAACTTCTGGCTTTTTTATCCCGCATAAACCGGATAATGTCTTGTTCGATATCTTGCTGTTTTACTTTTTTCTTATTCATAATATTACTTTCACTATTCTGTTTATTTTTTGATAATCCTGTATAAAATCCAGCTGCTTGACTCCGGAATCGGATAACAGATCTTGAATTTTTTCTTTTTGATTGAACCCGATCTCCAGGAATACAAGACCCCCTCTTTTCAGAATCCGGGGAATTACCGGGATAAACGAACGGTAGAAATCCAATCCGTCTGGTCCACCCTTTAATGCCTCTGCCGGTTCAAAATTTTTAACCTGAGGATGCAGCTCTTCATACTGTTTTTCCGGTACATAAGGCGGATTGCTCACAATGACATCGCATTTTTCCGTCAGGTGTTCGGGAAGTTCTGTTGCCTGGCACTGAATGAACTGAATGTTTTCTGTACTTAGAAGCCTGGCATTTCTACGGGCTGTTTCCAGGGCAGCGCTACTGATGTCATTAGCGATAATCCGGCACTCCCGGCAGAAATGAGCCAGAGAGATAGCTATGGCTCCACTGCCGGTGCCCACATCCAGAACGGCGAGATTTTCTGAACTTCTGCTGGAAATTTCGTTCAGCACTGCTTCCACCAGTAGTTCAGTTTCCGGCCGGGGAATTAGAACATCCGGATTTACCCGGAAAATGAGTCCCATGAAATTCTGTTCCCCAAGAATATATTGAACCGGTTCATATTTCGCTCTTCTCTTGACATACTCACGAAACCGGTCGAGTTCAGCGGTAGTGAGAATCCGTTCAAATTGAAGGTAAAGGTCCAGTCTTTTCATGTTCAGTGCTCCGGAGAGCAGAAGTTCGGCACTGAGGCGCGCCTCCGGAACATCACGACTCTGAAAATAGTCGATGGTCCAGTTTAGTAATTTTTGTATTGTCCAGATTTCTTGCATGAATCAGTAGCTTCGGGTTCTGTGCTATCTCAACCGGAATAATCAGACAGTCTGAATTTCAGTTTTCGATTGATCTTCCAGTTCCGCCAGTTGCAGAGGTTCGAGCAGCAGATCCAGCTGCCCCTCCATAATATCCGAAAGACGGTAAAGCGTCAGGGGAATCCGATGGTCAGTTACCCGGCTTTGAGGATAATTGTAGGTTCTAATTTTTTCACTCCGGTCTCCTGTGCGAATCATGGAACGCCGTTGACTGCTGATCTGCTCCTGATGCTTGCGCATTTCCAGATCGTATAGCCTGGCTTTCAGTACCTTCATCGCTTTAGCCTTATTCTTGTGCTGAGACTTTTCATCCTGACAGGTAGCCATGATCCCGGTAGGCTCATGTACAATCCTGACGGCCGAATCGGTGGTATTAACATGCTGACCGCCGTGCCCCGATGCACGGAAAACGTCGATGCGGAGATCATTGGGATCGATATCTATTTCTACATCCTCTACTTCCGGTAACACTACCACCGAAGCGGCAGAAGTGTGGATGCGGCCCTGAGTTTCCGTTTCAGGAACGCGCTGGACTCGATGAACCCCGCTCTCATATTTCAATCGACCATATACATCTCGGCCGGTAATGGAGGAAATAATCTCCTTAAAACCCCCACGTTCTGCATAATTTGCATCAAGGACTTCCACTTTCCAGCCCCGCTCTTCACTGTATTTCTGATACATCCGAAAAAGATCTCCGGCAAAAATACCAGCTTCATCACCGCCTGTGCCGGCACGAATTTCTAAAACAATATTTTTACGGTCGTTCGGATCCGGTGGCATGATCAGGAGACGGATCTCTTTCTCCAGTTTTGCTACCTGCTGCTCCAGCTTCTCCAGCTCTTCATGAGCCATAGCCCGTATATCTTCGTCTGTTTCATCCCGGAGCATCTGTTCGGTATTTTTCAGCTGATGAAGAACTTCTTTATATTGTTGCGCCTTTTTTATAACCGGTTCCAGATCCGCGTATTCCTTGGCTAACTTACTGTACATTTCGTGATTGGATACCACTTCAGGTTTGCTCATCTCTTCGGCGATTTCCTGGTACCGATTCTGAAATTTTTTCAATTTTTCTATCATATATTTCTGTTCTATTTTAGAGTAAATTTAGGCAGATTCAGGAATTGCCTGTCGGGAGACTTCCCGGTTTAACAGGTGTTCATATTCTTCCCCCCGTGCTGCCTTCAGAGCAACAATAGCAACTTCCAGCATACTGTCATCAGGTTCCTGGGTGGTAATTCTTTGTAAAGCCAGACCCGGGGCAATTAATGTTTTCACGATGGGATTTGATACTCTTTTGGCAGAGGCTTTAATGGCTTCATAGGACAGACCCCCTACCAGTGTCACCAGTGGCAGATGTGTTACCAGACGGATGAACAGATTAATATTTCCATGGAAAACAATAATGAATGCATCCAGGAAGCTGAAGAATATAAGACTTACCAGCATCACCATCACCAGGAAACTGGTTCCGCATCGGGGATGCAGAGTAGTATATGCTCTGGCAGACTCCGGTTTCAAATCTTCTCCGGATTCGAAGGCATAGATGGTTTTATGCTCGGCGCCGTGATAGCGGAACAGCCGCTTGACATCCTTCAGCAAGGATATCAGATATATATAGCCGAGGAAAAGAGCGATCCGGATTGTGCCGGCAACCAGGTTAAAAGCAAAGGCATTTTTTTCAATATTAAAAAGATGAGTCGTTGCATACAGAGGGAATGCAAAGAAGAGTCCCAACCCGATAATCAATGCAATGCCAACCGTCGCAAAAGTAGCAAAACCGCTCATCCCTTTCGGCTTTTCTTTTTTATCGTTACTTTCGGCTGCTTTTTTCTTTTTTCCCGTCCTTTGGCCGGACTGACTTTTTCCTTTTTTCTTTTCTTCTTCCTCTGCATCCTTCATGGCTACATCTGCAGAGTAATTGAGGTGTTTAATGCCCAGATACATAACTTCAACCAGGGTAATAGCACCGCGGAGAACAGGAATATTCATCCACTTGTGCCTCTGGATAAGCGACTGATACTCCTGAATTTTCAGTTCAATCTGGCCATTCATCCTCCGCACCGCTGTGGCAATTCTTTCCGGGGAGCGCATCATAACGCCCTCAATAACTGCCTGTCCACCGATGGGCATTATTTTCTCTTCGCTGTCCGGGCTCTTTTTGGTTTCTGACATTTATTTATCCTGTCTTAAATTTGAAATAAAAAACGGAATGCCGATTCATGATGCATTCCGTTTAAAATGATTTTAGAAATGTATAGCTATCGGCGTTCGCCGTATTTCCTGATAAACTTTTCCACTCTTCCTGCTGTGTCTACCAATTTTTGTTTTCCGGTAAAGAACGGATGGCAGTTCGAGCAGATTTCAACGTTCAGTTTTTCCACTGTTGAGCGGGTTTCCCAGGTATTACCGCAGGCACATGTTACTTTTGCCGTTTTGTATTCTGGATGAATTCCTTTTTTCACGATACAGCTCCTTCAAATAGTAAATAGCTCAAAAATTTAAATACACAGATAACTTTCTGCAAGCTTCAAATTATATTTCACGTTCCACAAATTATATGAGGGTGTAAAAGTAAAGTTCCCCTGCTTATGAACTCATGGAATCCAGAAAATCCTCATTGCTTCTGGTTCCCCGCATCTTATCCAGCAGGAATTCCATGGCCTCTACCGGATTCATCTCGTTCAGAAGTTTCCGCAGCACCCAGACGCGGGACAACTCTTTCTTGGTGAGAAGCAGCTCTTCCCTTCGTGTACCGGAACGGTTGATATCGATAGCAGGGAATATTCTCCGGTCTGCCAGCCTGCGGTCCAGAACGATTTCCATATTGCCGGTGCCCTTAAATTCTTCAAAAATCACTTCGTCCATACGTGAACCGGTTTCTACCAGTGCTGTTGCCATGATAGTAAGGCTTCCGCCCTCTTCAATATTACGGGCTGCTCCGAAGAATCGCTTGGGGCGTTGAAGTGCATTGGAATCCACGCCACCGGACAAAATTTTACCGCTGTGGGGTACCACCGTATTATGAGCGCGGGCCAGTCGTGTAATACTGTCCAGCAGGATTACCACATCTTTTTTATACTCCACCAGCCTCTTGGCTTTTTCCAGAACCATGTCCGCCACCTGCACATGCCGTTCGGCCGGTTCATCAAATGTGGATGAAATGACCTCTGCCTTCACATTCCGTTCCATGTCTGTAACTTCTTCCGGTCTTTCATCAATCAGAAGCACAATCAAAATTACATCCGGATGATTGGAGGTAATCGCATTTGCTATTTTCTGAAGAATTACCGTCTTACCGGCTCGCGGCGGCGATACGATCAGACCACGTTGACCTTTACCAATGGGTGTTAACAGGTTCATTATCCGCATGGTGAATTCCTTCGGATTTGTTTCCAGTTCCAGTCTTTCCAGCGGATAAATAGGTGTCAGATTGTCGAAAAGTGCAATATCGCGTTTTCTTTCGGCCGGTTCAAAATTCACCGCTTCAACCCGGAGCAGGGCAAAAAACCTCTCATTGTCTTTGGGCGGACGAATCTGACCCTGAACAGTGTCACCGGTTCTCAGATCGAATCTTTTAATCTGGGAGGGGGAAACGTAAATATCATCGGGACCGGGCAGATAATTGAATTTCGGTGAACGAAGAAAACCGTATCCGTCCGGAAGCACTTCCAGCACACCCTCTGAAAAAATAAGACCTTCCTGATTTGTCTGTTCTTCCAGAATTTTAAAGATCAGTTCCTGCTTTTTTAATCCGGATGTGCCCTGAATACCCAGTTCCTGGGCTACCTGTGCCAGTTCGGCGATTTTAAGCGTTTTTAATGAATCCAGATCCAACATTGAATTTTTCCTCTTTACTAAAATTTTATTTTGAATAGTTTAAAAACGTAATCTCAACACCTTTGATGCATGTGTGGGGAGAAGACTGCAGATAATAGAAGTTTTTTATTAAACCTAATAAATTTAAAAAGTTCCATCGTATAAATCAAGATAATTGTATTTTTTTTAAAAATTCTCCAGCCAGATAGTGTGATCCGATGATTAGTAATATTGATTCTTTCGGTATGGCTTTTCTGTAATAATTGCAGGCTTCTTCAATCCCCGGGAATGTATCTGTGAGCAGATTTTTCGATCTCAGCAGTTCTGTTAATACAGCCGCTTCCATACCCCGGTCCGAGAATTTCTCCACTACACCGATGCGCTGACACCGATTTGTTAGTATGTCGGCAATTTTCCGGTAATCTTTATCCTTCGACAAACCGAGGATTATCCATATGGTCCTTTCCGGTAAATTTTCTTCCAGAAATGTAAAAACTTTTTCAAAACCTTCGGGATTATGTGCGACATCCAGAATTGTCAGCGGTTTCTGATCGACCACCTGCAGGCGCGCCTGCCAACGGGCTTTACCCAGTCCGGCCCGGATACTTTCTTCCCGGAATCGCATCTTCTCTGCCTTTATGACTGCCAGAGCAGCGAGTGCGGCATTAACTACCTGATGCCGCCCGGCCAGGGAAATCCGGATATTGTCCAGCGATATATTAGACAGGGTCAAATCGAATATACTGCCCTCAAGCGATTGTTCCCTGATTTGAATGGATTCAGCCGGATTCAGTTCGTAGAAAGGTGCCTTTATTTCCGCACATTTTTTTTCCAGGACTTTCAGTATTTCGGGATCTGTGTTATTGGTGACGCAAGGTATCCCGGATTTGATGATACCGGCTTTCTCTTCAGCAATTTGTGTGATAGTTTCACCAAGATATTGCATGTGATCGAAACTGACCGATGTAATGACAGAAACAACCGGGTGAACCAGATTTGTGGCATCAAGTCTTCCACCCAGCCCGGTCTCTACCACCGCAATATCAACTTTTCTGTCGGCAAAATATCGGAACGCAAGGGCTGTGGTCGCTTCAAAAAAAGTGGCGGTATACTTTTCTATATGCTCTCTGATATCCCGGGTATAATCCACAATAGTATTCCAGTCAATATTTTCATCGTCTACACAAATCCGTTCACTGAAATCAATAAGATGAGGCGAAGTATATATTCCTGTCCGATAACCCGCTTGCCGGCAGATTGCATAAATAAATGCTGCGGTTGATCCCTTCCCATTGGTTCCGGCAATGTGAAAAGCAGGGAAACGGTTTTGCGGATTTCCCATCCGGTCTAGCAGGCGCCGGACATTTTCCAGACCCAGTTTAATGCCGCTGAACTCCAGACTGTATAAATATTTTATGATTTGACTGTAACTGTCCATGAATGATTCTTTAACCGGAAGAGAATTGATCTGAAAGGAATTACATTTTCGGGAATATGGGAATTAAATGAGTTTACCTATCACAAAACCAACGGCCAGGCCCACCAGAAAAACGATGGTCAGAACGCGGTAGTTAATGACATCCTTGCTGTATCCCTTTTTTATGGCAATCAAAGAAACAAAATATCCCAATGCATTTAAAATCCAGTATATGGGAAGAGCCAGTACTTTGGCGATCAGCGGACCCACGATGGGTATGAGGGCAATCAGGTTTATCAATCCAATAAATGCCTGACTGATCAATCCGAAGACAATAGTAAAAAAGGCAATGGCCTTATTATCAAGGCCGAAAGCGTAACCTAACAGTATGAATAGTATAAGAAGAGCCCAGATGATAAAGATTTTACGGAAAGAGTAGACGAAATCCCAGACCCTGCGAAACATCGGATTTATTTTTCGTCTAATTTTTTTAACCTGTCGCATTTTGGACGATTTGTTCACTAACCCTTCCGAAACGTCTTTCCCGGGATAAATAATTCAAGATGGCATTATGAAATTCATCTTTGCGGAAATCCGGCCATAGCGTCTGAGTTACATAAATTTCCGCATAAGCAATCTGCCAAAGCAGAAAATTACTGATACGAGATTCACCACTGGTTCGGATTAACAGATCGGGATCGGGTAAATCGTATGTATGCAGATGGGCAGAGAAAACCTGCTCACCAATTTCTTCCGGTTGAAGAATCCCGGCTTTCACCTTCTGAGCAATTTCCCGGACAGCATCGATTACTTCCTGCCGCCCGCTGTAACTGAGCGCAAGGTTCAGAACAAGACCGGTATTGTGTTTGGTTTGTTCAATTCCGGAAAGTAATTCACGATAAGCCTGTTCCGGTAATTCCTCAATATTGCCTATGGCTTTTAACTGTACGTTCTTTTCGGTCAGCTCCTCTATTTCCTTTCGGATGGTACTGACCAGCAGCCTCATAAGAGCAGATACTTCTGCTTTGGGACGGTACCAGTTTTCTTTGGAAAAAGTATATAAGGTCAGAACTTTTATTTCCAGATCACTCGCTGCTTCAACCACAGCTCTTACTGATTTGATACCTTCGTTATGGCCGGCAACACGGGGAAGGCCGCGCTTTTTGGCCCATCTTCCGTTGCCGTCCATGATAATAGCTACATGATGGGGCAACTTTGCCCCATTAAATTTCAATTTTTCCAATGCCGACACTTTTTTGTTCATTTTGAATGTAAATATCTGTATGTCATTGTAATTTAATTATATATATCGGTTAAAACAAAATATTGTTTAGATTTATTTTAACGACTTTTATACTGTCTTGACTGGTGTTTAAATGAATGATTATATTGTCTGTTCCTTGGTTATTGAATAACATTTTTCCGGAGATTTATATGAAATTCAGCCACATTATCCTGTTCTCTCTTCTGCTGATCGGTGTTTCCTATTCGCAGAACCACTTGCTCATTTCGGAGATACAGGTAGCGCCAGGTTCCTCGGAATTTATTGAAATTTTTAACCCCAATTCTGCACCGGTTACCCTGGATAATTATTATTTATCGGATTATAATACATATTATGAAGTGGTCAACAATCAGTTTACCTCCGAGAGCTCTGATTTCCTGGTGAAATTTCCCGATGGGTCCCGAATAGACTCGGCCGGTGTAGTGGTTGTTGCAGTGGATGGAAGCTCCTTTACCGGCCCGGTTGATTTTGAGATCAGAAATACCAGTGCGGTAACCGACATGACCCCGCTTTACGTGGGATCCACCGCCAGCTTATCCAATGCAGAACTGGTCATTTTATTCTACTGGGACGGTCAGGGAGACCTGGTATCGGACGTGGATTATGCCATGTGGGGGGACCTGGCATCGAATTTTATCGATAAAACAGGAGTCTCAATCGACGGACAGGATCCGGATCCAACCCCTTCCGCGTATCTGAATGATACCCCGGTTAGCAGCCAGATGCCTTTTGCAGTAGCTCCTATCAGTGGAAAGTCCATGGGGCGTATCAGCGTTTCCGAAAATGGGGAAATTTTCCTGAACGGAAATGGCATTAATGGTCATGATGAAACCAGTGAACCCGTGGGACAGAATTTTTCACTATTTGATACGCCAAATCCCGGGACCACTGAGCTTCAGATACCAACCGGAAACGGAAGCGGAATCGCCCGGGTGACACCAGATTCTGTGATGATTGATACCACGGTAACCCTGCAATTTTCTCTCCAGGGTACTGTACCCGATACGGTGACTGATATTTCTCTGGAAATACCGGTCTCCTGGAACTGGTCGGGAAACAGCAGTAACGTTCAAATGGGTGGTAGCGGTTTGTCCGGAGCTATATTGAATATCAACGGAAATGTTGTGGGGATTGCATCGGCTGAAATTACCCTGCAGCATAGCGGAGTTATTACTATCGACAATCTGATTTCCCCGTCACAGGGGGAGCAATCGGTTTTCGAAATTCAGACGGCCATTTCCGGCGGTACCCCCATACCGATCGCTGAGAGTCCGGTGGTGACGGTTTATGAACCGATGAGTATCACACCCATTGCCGATATTCAGGCCAATCCGTCGGGATTTACGCAGGTGACCATCGATGCGATTGTGGTGCTGGGAGCAGGCAAAACAGCTACCGGATGGACTGATGCCTATGTGCAGGACAATTCCGGGGCTGGGATCAATATTTACCAGGGCGGTTCGGTGGACAGCCGGCTGGTACGTGGGAACCGGGTTCTGATTACCGGAACGGTAGTAGAATTCATTTCCTCAGGTTACAAAATAGGTGTAACGGAGATAACGGATTATACCTTGACAGTACTGAGTACCGGCAACGCGCTTCCCGATCCGCTGCTGCTCACCACCCAGGAAGCCACTAATACCGATTTGGAGGGGACTTTTGTTGAAGTATCGGGTGAAGTGACTGATTTTATTCAGGACCTTGGGGGTGGCTCAAATATCCGGTTGGATGATGGTAGCGGGGAATGTCTGGTGAGGGTATGGAATTCCACCGGAGTAAATCTGTCCGGTGTGGCTGTCGGTGAACAGCTGGTGGTGAGGGGCCCGCTGGATATATATCAGGATGCCAATCAGCTGCTGCTGGCCTATCAGGAAGACCTGGAGATCGTGCAGGGTCAGCCCGGAGACGGTAGTGGTACGGCCAGCGTGTCACCGGATTCAGTCGGACAAAACCAGTCCGGAATTGAATTGAATTTCTCCATCTCAGGTGAAAGTCCCTATGTGCTGGAGACTGTCTCTCTGACAGTCCCGGCAGACTGGCAGTGGACGGGCTCACAAACCGATGTAACCCTCGGCGGCGGTGGATTTGCCGGAAGCCAGTTAACCATCAGCGGGAGAACGATTACTGTCACTCAGGCTTCTATAAGCTCTGCTATATCCGGAGAGTTAATCATATCCGGTCTTATATCACCAAATCAAAATATGCTATCAACCTTTAGCGTGAAAACAGCGGTATCCGGAGGAATCCTCTCACCCATCGATACCAGTCCGACGGTAACGGTGGGCCAGGGTGTCACCATAACACCCATTGCCGATATTCAGGCCAATCCGTCGGGATTTACCCAGGTGACCATCGATGCGATTGTGGTGCTGGGAGCAGGAAAAACAACTACCTCCTGGACCGATGCCTATGTGCAGGACAATTCCGGGGCTGGGATCAATATTTACCAGGGCGGTTCGGTGGACA
>JAFGSO010000051.1 GCA_016934605.1 Calditrichota bacterium
AGAACCAGCTTCAAATCAAGGTACATTAGTGAATTGTTCGTTATTGACTTATATCAAAAAATTTCGGAGCTAAGGCAATAATCATATAGAATATTTTAGGGTTATCTGCTTAAGCATCCTGTCAATATACCGATGATGATTATAGGGTATTGGCAAAGCCGGAGAAATAGAATCAGGTGTTGTGGATTAAATTTCCGGTCGTTATGGAAATTTTTTTTGATAGCTCTTTTATCAAAATGGTCTCTGAAAAAGACGGAATTCAGATTATTATTGGCAGAATAAGAAAAACATATAAATAAAACTTGACAAAAATTTATAATTTTATTATTATTATTAAGTTATTATTCTCTAACGATAGGAGGCATGTATGTTGAAAATTAAAAAGTTAATTGGTGTCAGTTTAGTGGCCGTTTTTTCTCTCTCCCTGCTGACTGCTTCCGGTTGTTCCCGGCATCCGAATGAAGATCAGATCCGGATGATGGAAGAAGCTAGAAGTGCCTGCTTAGCATCTGAACAGAAACTGAATGAGGTTCAGAACCAGAGAGCAGACCTTGAAAGTAAGCTCCAAGCCAAGAAAGCTGAACTGGAAAAGGCTATGAAAGAAAAGGCCAATGTGGAGCAGGGATTAGCTAACTGGAACAGCGAAAATTAAAAGGTGAGGAGGAAAAAATGAAGAAAGCATTTCTACTGAGTATAGTAACATTAATTTTCTTTAGTTTTAGCCTGTTCGCCCAGGACTATTCCTACGACTATGAAAATATGTCCATGGATGAATATAATACCGAAATGGCAAAATGGCAAAAATGCGAAGCCGATAATAAGGCCAAGATAGCTGATGAAGAGGCCCAGATCGCAAAATTAAATGAAGATATGGCAGCTGTCGAAAAACAAATTGAAGATACCTGGGGTGAAATTTATTCCTTGATGGGTACAGACGAAGCCGGTTATCAGGATTATCTGAATCAGCTGAAATCGCTGGAAAATGAACTCAGCGGTTTTGTGGCACTTTCACCGGAAGATATCTATACCCGGATGGGTGAGCTGCAGGCACTCAAAGATCGGCTGGCAGAATTGAAGAAAGATAAAAGAAGTCTCACTTCTGAAGCCCAGAATTACATCAGCCGTATCGAGAATCTGATTGCACAGGCCGAGGAAAAAGGAAAACCTGCCGCTGCAGGTATGTATCAGGTTATGCGTGGAGATTATCTGTGGAAAATCGCCCGAAAATCTGACATTTACGGAGATCCGTATGCCTGGGTACGTATTTATACTTACAACAGGGATCAGATCAACGATCCGAACCTGATTTATCCCAATCAGACTTTCCGCATTCCGCGTATGGCTGGTCCCAATGAACATTGGGTTGAAAGAGGTGAATTCCTTTCCAAAATTGCCGGATACTCGAATGTGTACGGGAATCCTTTCCAGTGGCAGCGAATTTATGAAGCCAATAAAACCGTGATTACTGATCCGAATTTGATCTATCCGCATATGATTCTGAATATTCCGAGATAAGTTGAACATAAAGTTTATCTCTTTTCTAACTTAACTTCAGGGCTCCTGGTATTTGCCGGGAGCCCTTTTGTTTGTATCTGGAAAAAAAATTAACTATTTTAGAACATTCTGTTCAATCAGGAATTATATAGATGTAACTTTGGGTATTCAAAACGGAGAAAAAATATAATATATGGCAATAGAAGTCAGCAATGAACCGGTGGTTTTTACCGTCGATAAAATTGACCCGATCCTTCTCTACGGAGTGGGAGATGCCCACCTGAAACTTATTGAAAAAAGTTTTCCGGTTGAACTGGTTGCCCGGGGAAATCAGATTAAAATTATTGGTGATCCCGAGAATGTGCGTATGGTTGAAGATATTCTGAGTGAGCTGGTGTTTATTGCTAACCGCAATAATAATCTGGAATTGCGTGATGTAGAGACGGTGATATCCATTGCCCGTGCCAATACGACAATCTCCCAGGAAACAGTTTCCAGGAAACCGACACATACTGCCAGCGATCTGGAAGAGGTGATCCTCTTTACTCAGAGAGGATTCATCAAACCAAGGACGGCAGGGCAGCAGCGAATTGTGCAGTCAACCCGGGAAAATGATATTGTTGTGGTGATTGGTCCGGCAGGAACCGGTAAAACATATCTGGCGGTTGCCCTGGCCGTTAATGCTCTGAAAAATAAGGATGTGGATAAAATTGTACTGGCCAGACCTGCAGTTGAAGCGGGAGAAAGCCTTGGTTTCCTGCCCGGAGATTATAAGGAAAAAATAGATCCGTATTTAAGACCTCTTTATGATGCACTGGATGAAATGCTGCCGAGGGAATTATTAAGAAAATATATGGAACAGCGAATTATCGAGGTAATCCCGCTGGCTTACATGCGGGGACGAACACTCAACAACGCATTTGTCATTTTAGATGAAGCTCAGAATGCCACGTCTATGCAGATGAAAATGTGCCTGACGCGGCTGGGTGTCAATTCCCGGGCGATTATCAATGGTGATATAACCCAGGTGGACTTGCCGGTCTCATCTACATCGGGACTGATTGAGATCCAGCAGGTGCTGTCGGGAATTGAAGGCATAGAATTTATTTATCTGGATCGTTCGGATGTTGTCCGTCACCGGCTGGTCCGTGATATAATATATGCTTATGATAAACGAAACGACGAAAAATCGGAGTAAGATAAATGCAAAAGGTCAGAGAAGCGGTTATTACAGCAGCAGTTCGAACGCCTATCGGTGCTTACGGAGGAGCCCTTTCCACTCTCCAGGCCACCACACTGGGAAGTCTGGTTATTGCTGAAGTTCTGAAGCGTTCTGGTGTTAATCCTGAACAGGTGGATGAGGTGATCATGGGAAACGTCCTGACAGCAGGTGAAGGTCAGGCGCCGGCTCGACAGGCAGCAATTTATGCTGGTTTACCCACTTCAGTTGCCTGCATGACAGTAAATAAAGTATGCGGTTCGGGACTGAAGGCAGTTATGCTGGCAGCACAGAGCATCGCTCTGGGTGATGCCAATATTGTAATCGCAGGCGGGATGGAAAGCATGTCCAATGTCCCTTATTATGTACCCAACGCCCGTTTTGGGTTTCGCATGGGACATGGTGAAATTATTGACGGCATGATTCACGATGGCCTCTGGGATGTATATAATAAATATCATATGGGTAATGCTGCAGAACTCTGTGCACGTGAATGTCATATTCCGCGGGAAGCCCAGGATGAATTTGCAGTTTTGAGCTATAAAAGAGCCCTTAAAGCTCAGAAAGAAGGATGGTTTAAGGAAGAAATCGTTCCGGTAACGGTAAAAAGCCGTAAACAGGAAATTTTGGTGGATACCGATGAAGAGCCTCAAAAAGTTAAGTTTGATAAAATTGAGGGTTTGCGACCGGTCTTCGAGAAAGAGGGTACGGTTACAGCTGCGAATGCCTCTAAATTAAATGATGGTGCATCAGCC
>JAFGSO010000368.1 GCA_016934605.1 Calditrichota bacterium
AAACAAATTCACGGCAAATTTCACATACCTATACTACTGATGTCAAACTGGAACCTGGTGAATACGATCTCATCATCACCTCACTTGATAAAAATAATAATAAACAAGTCAACCGTAAAATTAATTTTATGCTGGAGGACCTGAAAACAAAAAAGTTTCTCATAAGCGATATTCTATTTTTCCAGGAATATGAAATGGACAGTCTGGGCCGCATTATATCTTTTGAACCCAACCTGAGAAACAATTTCAGTGGCACAGATAATTATTTCTATTTTTATTTTGCCAGCGCAACAGAAAATCCTCAAGATTCCTTACGAATTGAATATATCATCCGCAATCCGGGTGGCGTCATCACTCAATACAATCAATACTGGGTTGTGAACGATCAGGAAATCAATGAACATTACATTCGCATCAATCGCCAGCAGTTCGACCAAAGCCGCTATTCCCTTGAAGTGATTGGGCATTACCACAATCAGATCATAAAAAACAACAAAGTATTCTCGTTTTACTGGACGATATCACCCGATTCTCCGGCAGACCTTGAAAATGCTCTGGAACAGATGCGATATATTATCCAGGCGGATTCCGTCAGCTGGGCTCTGGACCAATCTTACGAGGAAAGACTTGCCTATTTCCAGCGATTCTGGAAACGAATGGATCCCAATCCGGAAACAGAAAAAAATGAACTGCTTGATGAATATTATCAGCGCGTGAATTTTACGAATCAGAACTTTTCTACCCTCAGTCTCGATGGCTGGGAAACAGACCGTGGACGCATATTTATCAAATTCGGTGAACCGGATGACATTGAACGGCATCCATTTGAAATTGATTCACAGCCATACGAGATCTGGCGCTACTACGATTTAAGGAAAGTATTCCTTTTTATCGACCGTACCGGTTTCGGGGATTACTACCTTCATCCAAATTATTTCGAACAGGAGTATAATTAAATCATTTATAAAATACCTTAACGAACAATACGAACTTTGACCTAAATTCCTGTTGATGTGATATTTTGAGATTGGTCTTCTTTTCCGATGAATGGCATCGAAAAGGTGAGCGAAAAATTGAAAACAGAACGGAAAAAGTATATAATTAATTTAATCCTGGCGGGATTCTTGCTCAGCCTGATGGCTGGAAAAATTCCGTTGAATGCCCAGTCACTGTCTGTAATGCCATTTTTCGGTTACAAAAAAGTGGAAATGGAATCAGTTAATCAAGATTATCGCTATAAAATCAGCAGGTTGGCAGTGATTACCGATAACAATTTCCCTGCACCGGAAAATTTTGATGGCAATTATGCATGGGGCTTGCATGTAAACTACCGCCTCGAGGGTGGTTATTTCCTCTACGCCGGCACTATTTACTATTTCGAGAAAGCCCGATTGAATTATGATATTCCACCTGCCTCCCTCAGAACGTTGCGCGAAGTAGAACTGTTTGATTTCAATATTGGAGTCAAATATTATCCAAATTATAATACCTGGAGACGGTTCAATTTTTATGGAGGAGCTGCTGTTGGATATGCGTTTGGCTGGGCTCGCTCTGAATTTAAATATATAGATGGGGTAAACAGAATAGATAATCAGGGTGATTTTTTCACCGGCGCTCTTTCTGCCACTTTTTCAGCCGGCATCACATATCGTATCACCAATATTATTGCTCTGGATGGAGCATTCGGTTATCATTTGGCAGATCTTGGCGATATGGAGGGACGACTGCAGATTTCTCAGATTCTTCCGGGCGACCCTTCCTCACAGCTTGAAGTAACGGATGACAACTATATTACCGATGAAAACTACAATTTCGGCGGACTTTTTGCTCAGATTGGCCTCAAGTTCAATATATCCTATTGAAAATTAATTCTCCTTCGGATCTGAGGAATCAATCCTGGTTAAAATATCGCCATACAATTATTTGTCCTTTAAAAAAAGTACAAAAAATTTTCTGATATTTTTTGAAGAATGAAACCCTCTATTATTTGAAAAGTATACAGGTTATAACAGGAATTGAATATGGACAGTTTCTTCGATTATCCGGCTCTACTTATCCTGATCGTTTCACTTCTGCTGTTACTGCTGGCCTTTCAGTTCATACTTTTACTCAGAATCAGAAAACTGTTAAAACGCGTTTCATCATACGTGGATAGTATCACCAGATACCTTGCCAGAATAGACCATCAATCCGTACAAATCTCCCGGAACCAGCCTGTGCCTAAAACATGCCAGTTCTGCAAATACCGTCTTTCCTACATAAACATGAAGGACCGGGAAAGCGAAGTGGAAGACTTTTACTATAAGTGCAGACTGAGAAATATCGAGGTAACCCTGGAGGATTCCTGCGACCGGTTTGAGACTGATTATGCTTCGTAGGAAAACTTTTTGAATTCATTCCAAATTTCTTAAAATTTTTTGCATGCATTTGAGTAACAGGCCTGTTGCCATCTTACACCCGTAACCTCCATCATCTGATTTATATCAGGCAAATCAATCACCATTTCTAAAACTTACTCCGAAAACTAAATTACATTCGGTAGTTTAAACCTTAATTTAAATAGCATTTTCGGCTGTCGAAAATTTCTTTCAGAGATCAATCCTATCTCCATACAAAATAGAATTCATTACTCATTCCTTTTATAAAGAAAAAACGGGGAACTAAAGAACACTTTTTTTTGTAAATAGAAATGGGATGTAACTGATACAATCTAAGCGGGTAATCCTCCCGCACATAGTGCCTCCTCACCTAGTTTGTTCAGTTACATCCCATTTTTTTAAATCCTGTATAATAGTCCGATAAATTTATCTTTGTTAAAAACCTAACCCGAATAATTAATAAGCGCCAGGATACCAGGGCACAAAGTCAGGCACGTTAATGATTTTGATTTTGGGCTAAACCAGGGACGGTTT
>JAFGSO010000369.1 GCA_016934605.1 Calditrichota bacterium
GACTGAAGTCGCTGGCTAAAATTTATTGTCCCTTGAGGACTAACATAAAGACATAACATCATAATATTTTGGTCTTTGTACTTTGTACTCTCTTGTTCTCTTGTATCTTGTTTTCTTGTATTCAGTCCTGTTCGGCCTTCTCTGTGTGCTCTGTGCCTCAGTGGCAAATGAAAAATAGCCTCAGAGCACACAGAGAACACAGAGACAAAGATCAATGTATGGTATAATGATGTGAATGTTTGTGAATTAACCAGTTTAGTTACCAGAAGCCCATTGCCAGAATCATCTTTGATATTTTCTCTGCTCTCTGCTCTTTGCTCTATGCACGATGCTCGTAAAATGATAAATTCAGAAATCAGATGCCAGGAACCAGCAGCCAGCTGTTATACTCGTTTATGGAAAAAATTATTTTTGGTTTTTAAATAGATGCCTGGTATTGTAGCTTTTCAGAAATGATGCTTATTTCTGAAATAAAATCCTCATTTATTCACAATAATTTTCAACATAAATTGATTTTATACGATAGTAAATGTATGTGTAACTGCTAGAAAATAAGGAATCTGGATGAAAACTCTGACGGTATTCGACCGAAACTGTGTGACAAGTCCTGATGACTATCTGCCTTTTATCGGAGAGGAAAGGATTGAATCTTTAAAGCAAATAGCAGACAGCGTCCGAAACAGATACTGGACCAATGTTAATTCCACCCTGGAAGGAGGTGGGGTGGCAGAAATGCTTCAGAGTGTCATTCCATTGGCGCGGGGCCTGGGAGTGCGGGCGGACTGGTATGTCATCAACGGAAATCACAATTTTTTTCAGGTTACAAAAAAATTTCATAATATGCTCCAGGGAGTCGATCAGCCGATCACCATGGAGGAAATTTTCGGTGCTTACCTGGATACCATCAACGAAAATGCCAAAAATACTCTGATTGCTTCAGATATGACGGTTGTTCATGATCCCCAGCCGGCGGCATTGATTATGAATGAGGTGATATTTGGAAATATTCTGTGGCGCTGTCATATCGATACCTCATCGCCTAACCAGATTATATGGCGATTTTTACTGCCCTATATTAACATGTGTTCAGGAGCAATATTTACCATGCCGGAATTTGTAGGACCGGGGCTTCACATTCCTATTTATCAGATTACTCCCTGTATCGATCCTCTCGCCGAAAAAAATCATCAATACTCCGAATCGGAAGCGCTGGATATTTTATCAGAACTTTTCAACTTACAGAATATTGATGCAGAACGACCCATAATTGCGGCCATATCCCGTTATGATGTTCATAAGAATCAGTCGACGATTATCAAAGCCTTCAAGCAGCTCCAACAGGTAAAAAAATTCAAGAAGCCTCCTTATCTCATTTTTCTTGGGAATACATCTGTAGACGATCCCGAAGGTGATGAAATGCTGGTGAAGCTGAGAAACGAAGCAGGTGAAGACACTAATATACGTTTTTGGGTGAATGTGAAGGATAATGATCGGGTGGTGGGAGCGCTTATGAGGATTGCACAGGTTTTTATTCATGTATCGACCAGTGAGGGTTTCGGATTGGTTGTTTCGGAAGCCATGTGGCAGGGCACACCGGTTATCGGATCATGCGTCGGAGGTATTACCCGTCAGGTGATTGACGGTGATACCGGCTACCTGGTTCATCCTCTCGATTCCGAAAAAATTGCCAAAGAGACAGCGAAATTGCTCGAAAGTCCCGAAGAACGGGAAGCCCTCGGCCAAAACGGTCAGGAACATATACGGACACACTTTCTTTTGCCTGAGCTGGTCCGAAAATATCTTCGTCTGCTTCAGTTCTTTACGGGACGCTCAAGGGAATTGCCGCCGTTCAGGCTCAATAAGCTCTCCTACTCAGAGATTCTTCATCATCTCAGGATCCCAAATCCATTGCTTCCAGCTCTGCAACGATTGTCCTCCGGATTACCGGATATTAAAAATAGTGGAGGTATTTAACTTTCAGGACGCTCACACGATCGGTTACATGGAGTCTGGATGGTAGTGGATTACCGAATTCATTAAGACGTTCACTACGATCCCGCACCTCGTTAATTGCAAAATAAATCCAGCTCTTAGGTGAAAAATTATAAGAAAAAAGAAAACCGAAAATCATCTGCTCCATATGGTCTGTTGAGTGATAAAACAGATTATCAATATAAATACGTACATTCAGGTTATTAACCGGCGTAGCAGACAGGAAGGGGCGCGAATTTAACGTTATGTCTTCGACTGCACCCGAGGGATTTCCTTCAAAAAACAGACCAAGAGAGGTTCCCAGCTTCAGAGTTTTAAAAGCATACCAGCCAATTTCACCTGAAGACCAATTGTAATAGGCCAGAAAATCGCGATCAAAGTTATATGTTCTGGCATAACCTGTATATAGGCTTCCCTCCCATTTTGGAGACACATTAAACCAGGAAGAAAGACTCACGTCGTAATAGTTAAACCTGATATCCTCCTCCCTTGAATCTGCGACAGACATATTTATTTCATATCCCCAGTTGTTTCTGAATTGCATATTAAAACCAGCTGCCATTCCCCGATCCGTAAATTTATCGATTTTCTCATAATAAAGTGTAGGTCCGGCATAGAATAATATCTGGCGGATTTTCCCTTTCTTGAAATACCATCGCGGACCGGTAATGGCCACCAGTTCAGCTGTACCTTTCCATGGTACAAAACCAACCTGATTTACTTCAAAATTCGCACCTATATACCGGCCTCTCACCAGTGTTAACCAGTTTTCACCAAACGAAGTAAATCCCGCAGAGCCTCCATAATCCCCGGTGGAACCGGTATAAGAGCGCGCCAGCTGATATGCCAGCTGCCATTTCGCTGTCCTGAAAGCTCCGTCGATGTCCAGAACACCATTGTTGTTATTCCGGGTGTGTTTACCGACCAACAACAGACCGATGGAAGAATTATTCAGTATTTGTTTTTTTATTCTGGCCGATACAAAAAGAGCCTTTTCTTCCGTTCTGGCTTGCTCCTCATCAAAATATTTTCGCTCTCCGGTAAGAGCTACAAAACCGCCATACTCCCATGTTTTCAAACGTCCAAATGCCTTGGTGCCAAAAAACAAGGGTACCTGCTGACCATCCGGCAATATTTTTCCGATTCTGCGGGAATAAAAAAGCTCCAATGGACTATAGAAACCGGTGTTGCGCTGTTTACCGGAAGCTTTAAAAATCTCACTTCCCTCCGTAAAAAATGGTCGTCTCTCATCAAAATAAGATTCGTAGCGTGAAATGTTAAATTCATATGGATCTGCCTCGATCTGTGCAAAATCCGGATTGGCAGTCAACTGAAAATTCAATTTATAAGAAGGATTATATAAAATATCCAGCCCGGCATCGGGATCCAAGTTATATCTATTTTTACGAAGATAATTGCTTCTCAGCAATCCCACTGGATAGATCTCCAGATTCAAACCGGTGGTCTGAGGGCGAAATTCCGTAAACTTCAGCTGGCCGAATTTGGAAATCCGGAGTCCTTCGCTTTCTTCGTAGTTGCACCAGTAAGTATCTTCGGTTTTAGCAGGAATCCACCGGTCGAAATCCAGACCCCAGCTTTCCAGGGAACTGTTGAACTGGATAGATTTATAGGGTATCCTTATTTCTATAATGAAACCCCATTCATATATTTTTGATGCGGCAAACCAGATTCCGTCCCAGGAATAATCAAAATTCCTGCCGTCATCAAGCATACGGCAGTCACTGCGAACTCCGGTAGCGCTTACGGCAAACCTGTAACCGGTTCGCTCGTTTCCAAAGGTATCCAGCATGATGGACACAATATCTCCCGTAACATTATCGAGGCTTCCTTTATTCTGCTGGATCATGTCCTGAGGTTCATGGCAGATCATCAAACAGTAGAGGGCGTTATCAGTGCTCAATATTTTAACTATGGTCTTGAAACTGGAAGGTTGTCCGTAATATGGCTGCATCTGGGTAAAACCGGAACTGGAGTCTGCGCTTTGCCATACCGCCTCGGCAATTCCGTCCAGGGCAATTTTCTGCGAAACTCTGCGGAGAATCAAAGACTTATCTGTATTGGATTTCGCCAGAAAACAGGAAGGTAAAAAAAGCAGAATAAAGCTGATAATCCTTATCATCTTTTTCAATGTTATTTTTGTAAACTTTTTTTGATTTTACTACGGGGATGTTAATCGGAAAGTTGCTGATTTTATTGAGAGGTATATGAGACAGGCCTATTGGAAGCTAAAGATTACCGGCTTTCTGCCAACCTTTGGCTAACCTGTCACTCACTGAACGGTCATTGTTCACCCTGGTTTCATAGAAATGAATCGGATAAAAAGGAAAAAAAACCCCGGCTTATTAGAACCGGGGTTTTCTGATAGTCAACGAGTTTATTTTTCTCAGACTTTACGGACAGATACGGCCTGCAAGCCCTTCGGACCCTGGGTTACTTCGAATTCCACAGAATCCCCTTCTTCCAGTGTGCGATAACCGCCGTTATTTTCGATTGCGGTGTAATGAACAAATACATCCTCACCGGCTTCACGACTGATAAATCCAAAACCTTTGGAACCGTTGAACCACTTAACAGTACCTTTTTCCATAACAATACATCCTTCAAAATAAATTAAACTTTTGTACCAAAATTTCTGTTAGGTTTTGACTGAAAGGTGTTAACCAGAAGGGCAACTAACTTCAGGCGACCTCCATCAATTTTGCTACCAATTTATTAGCGGCAAAAATTAAGTTATTATTATTTGTAACACAAGATATTTCTTAAAAAAATGAAAATTTATCTATATTGATTTTTTTACATCTTAATGTGCCAATCCGGCATAATAAATGTTTGCTCATAAAAAATATCTTAAGTAGTCCTTTATCCAGACTAAAATTGGCTGGTCAACATTCATTTTGAAAAAGCTGTTTTTTATCATTTTGTTAACTCAATATGGGTACGTCTAAAAGAGTATAATCGACCGCAAAAGTCTTCGTTGCCCTTTTGATGTAAAATTGCGATATTTAGTAAAGAAATTCAGAGGTGTAATTTTGTTAATTTTGTGTACAATCTACTCATAATCGAGCTATTTGTATTTCAGAAAATCATGTCTGCCAGGCAGAGAACATTAGCTCTGAAAATTTTCTTTGTTGACTAAAAATTATTTCAATTTAATTTCGTGCTAATTATATTTATTTCCTGATAATTTATCCCTAAGTTAGGATATATCAACACTTGAGTAAAGAAAGATATCATTTCCTCAGAAGTCCATTGATTATAATTTTACTTCTTGCGGGAGTCAAATTACTGATTCCCCTGCTGACTCACTCTGACTTCCAGTTTCAACGCGATGAATTCCTTTATATGGCCATGGCAGATCATCTTTCCTGGGGATATCTGGAGGTTCCTCCCTTCATTGCAGTCATTTCCAGGGTGGCAGGAATGTTTTTTGGAGATAGTCTGTTTGCCATGCGCTTCCTTCCGGCATTTAGCGGTGCCGTTACGCTAGTGTTGACCGGACTAATTGCCCGGGAAATGGGGGGAGGCCGATTCGCCCTGATACTGGCCGGTGTTTCGTATCTTTTTTCTCTGGTGTATTTAAGGATGAACCTGCTGTTGCAACCGGTGACCTTCGATTGTTTATTCTTTGTTCTGGGAACGTATCTGTTTATTCGTATACTGAAAACTGCAGAAGCAAAATATTGGATACTTTTGGGAATTGTAGTCGGTTTTGGGCTCCTGAACAAATATACCATGCTGCTTTTTGGATTCGGGGTAGCAACTGGTTTATTGTTTACTTCATACAGGCGGATGTATCTTACACGCTGGCCTTATATTTCAGCCGGAATTGCCTTTCTTATCTGGTTGCCGAATTTGATCTGGCAGTATCAGCACAATTGGCCGTTTTTTGAGCATATGAAAGTTCTGGCCGAGACACAGTTATCCAATATGAATCCAGTTATGTTCCTGCTCGCACAGCTTTTAATGAATTTCTTTTCTGCACCAATCTGGCTAGCTGGACTTTATTCACTATTTTTCGGTCAACTCTCAAAAAAATTCAGACCTGTCGGCTGGATCTACCTTTCAATGCTGCTATTACTTCTGTTACTCAGCGGAAAAGTCTATTATCTGGGAGCGGCATATCCCATGCTACTGGCGGCAGGTTCCGCGGCGGTTGAAGGATTCATTCGCAAACATTCCATTGTCTGGCTGAAACCGGTCGTTTTTGGAGTCGTAGTCATTGGAAATCTCGCCCTCGTACCGGTCGGAATTCCTGTTTTCTCAATTCAGGCTATGATTGATTATTTTAAATTTGGAACAAAATATCTTGGAATTGAGTCGGCCCTCCGCTGGGAAAGCGGGAAACTTCATGAACTTCCTCAGGATTTTGCCGATATGCTGGGATGGGAATCACTGACCAGTGCAACTGCACAGGTATATAATCAGTTGCCGGATTCCACCCGTCAACATTATGCCATCTATGCCGCCAATTACGGGGAAGCGGGCGCAATATATTATTATGGAAAAAAATATAATTTACCTGTACCCATCAGTAATTCCGGGAGTTTCTGGCTGTGGGGCTACCGTGAGGTTACAGGTGAATATTTGATAACCGTTGGAAGTGACCGCCAGGATGTTGAATATTACTATCGGAATGTTTCTTCCGGTACGAAATTCCTGTATCCCCATGCACGGGAAAGCGGTATCGAAATTTTGAAGGCAAATGGTCTGAAAATAACGATTGAGGAATTATGGGAAATAATGAAAAAATATCGCTGGTAAATGTCATGATGAAGGATTAAGGATGAAGGATTTATATAGAATAGAAAGCTTTTCCTGACTTAATTTCAATCGCATACTTGTAACAGCCTGCTCTCCGCTTTCTTGTTTCTTGTAATCTTGTTTAGCTTGTCTTTAAAACCGGCGGGATTTTTGCGAAATAGGTTTGATGATGATTTTTCAGATTATAGAT
The DNA here is from genome assembly GCA_016934605.1 of Calditrichota bacterium. GTDB lineage: Bacteria > Calditrichota > Calditrichia > RBG-13-44-9 > RBG-13-44-9 > RQOF01. The sequence goes on from JAFGSO010000369.1 coordinate 6,965, forward strand.
GATTTGAAGAGAATTTTTATTCGAAAGGCTGAAGGAA
>JAFGSO010000370.1 GCA_016934605.1 Calditrichota bacterium
ACAAATATCCATATATCGGTCGATATGGCCAGAATCGCCATACCGATGGTGGCAATACCAATCCCGCCTATCATGGTCGGAAGAGCTTGGCGGTTCTTGACGATATTTGAAATCAGCAGCTGCAACATGATTATGGTGCCGGCGTTGATTACTGTGACGTGTTCCACATCAAAAAACCAGTTGATGTCGATACCAAATATTCCCAGAAAACTGTTTACAGTCTGATTCAAGGACGCTGCATTCACATACGCCTGCACATACCACAGCACTGAATCGAACATCTGAAAATACAGTATCCAGAATCCGGAATAGAGGAAAATCATCAGCAGGAATTTGGCATGATCAATGAATTTCACCGGCTGGGATTTATCGATAATGAAGAGTGAGGTAACAGTGATGAAAATGACATAAGAAATAATTCGTCCCAGCATAGTAAGTCCGGGAATGAACCATAAAATAAGGCCGATGGCTCCTACAACAAAAAAAGGAATGGTGTAAGAAGGTTCTCTGTTTTCTGCCTTTGCTCTCTCATTTTTTCTGCGGCTGTAGGCAATAATGATCAGGGCAATAATAACAATCCCGATAACATAAAGCAGGAAAAAAGACCGCCCCTTACTGGCGGCATAGAGCTTCTGGATATCTTCCGGATTCAAACCGGCGAGAATCGGATATTGTCCCAATTGCACCATTATTTCATCTCTGTACTGGTGGAAGGAATCCGGTTGATTAAGAACCACTTTAAATTTATCCGGCCCGGTGCGGACAATCTCAAATTTCGGATCTTCTGTAGTACCTCTTTCAAATATTACTTCCACTTTCTGGTCGGATCGTTGCATCAGTTCGGAAATATCTTCACGGTTCATGGCAGAAAGATCCGGGTATTCCTGAAGTTCTTCTACCAGATTGGAGGCAAACTGATCCAGTTGCCTCGGTTTGAAAATAGTAAGGGCCACCCGGGAAGAATCTGTATCCAGTGGCTTCAAACGGTATGCGTCCTGAGCCAGCATATTGCGGTCTACCTTGAAAATCAGCGTCGTTTCATTCTTTAAGACACCGATGGAAGGATATTTTTCTGCATTAACGGGTGCTTCCAGATAACTGATAAGTGAGTATACAAAAACAACGGCCAGTATCAGTCCAATAACTGCGCGACCGGCAGCTGATCTTTTCATGATATTATAAATCAAAACAACCGGACTGTAAATGATTTCAAATGCATTAGCCAATGTCTGTATCAGATTGAACTGTTTTTCGTGCTTTTTCGGCTCCTCTTTTACCGGATCTTTATACAGGAAAATAGTGGGAATGAGCATGGCCGCCGTTCCAATAGCCGAAGCCATTATCACATAGGTCCAATCCATTTTTTTCAGAATGGGGACCAGGATAAGAGGAAAGAGAAATGCTCCCAGGTTGATAGACCAATAAAAAATGCCGAATCCCAGCGTGCTGTTTTTCTCATCGGTTACCCTGGCAATTGTCCCTGATATGATTGGTTTGAAGGTACCGGCTCCAAATCCCATCACCACCAGAGCACCAAAAACCAGGGCATAGCTGGTTGCCTGTGCTGTCAGGAAATAACCCAATCCAAGCAAAGAAAATGCAATCATCAGCATCTTCCGGTAACCGAAACGATCGGCCAGCGCACCGCTTATGATTGGTAGAAAGTACAGGAGAGGCTGTATAGTTCCCTTGATGATTCCCACACTTTCCTTGGCAAACTGCAAATGTTCGGTTAGATAAACAGATAGTATACTCATCATCCCGTAATAAGAGCCACGTTCGAAAAATTCGAATATGACCACCAGCCAGAAAATTCCCGGAAATGATGATATCCCCTTTTTTTCCTGAATATTCTTTTCCATAAATCCCCTTTTTTGCGTGTTCGTGTTGAATTGTTTCCAATTTTAGTCAGATAAAATAAAATTTTTCAGACTGAAAAGCAAAAGTGAGTTGATTTTGTTACGGCGGGACAGTCATTGGTTCACATGATGAATGATTTTTCCAGATATAAATATTTCCAAAATCATTCCTCTGCAATCAGAACCATCCCGGATCCCGGTGGTACCAGAATATTCCTGTTTTGTATCAGACGGAACGGTTTGCTGTCGGCCCGGATCCCATCTGCTAGAATTTTCCAGTTTCCCTCAGGGAAAATAAATTTATTAGTAAGAAAATCATTCCCGTTCAATAGTACGATATATCTGCCGGTGTCATGCTTAATTTCATAAGCTAGAAAAAGTGAATCAGGCACCGGGAAAAAAGTGAATTGTTCCGGTGTGGCAGTGCGGAAAGCGGCATGATTATTTCGCATCCGGATCAGACCGCGGTAATAATCGATCAACTCCCTGTTCATTTTTGCGTGGTCGAAATTCAACCAGTTGGTTTCATTATCTTTTTCATAACTGTTGTGATCAATTTTACCGACATTCGGATCCAGTACTTCCGTGGGAGCTATAACCTTCGAACGCCCGTATTCCTGACCTTCATGAATCATAACCGGCCCCTGGCAGGTAAACAGAAAGAGTGCGGCCAACTTATTCACTTGCATTTGTTCCGGGGTGAGGCGTGCATTTTCCAGGGGATCGGTGATCAACTTGTCTGACTTAACATCTCCCAGGCCGATGCGGATGAAATCTCCCAGGGTGTAATCGTCATGGGATTCCAAATAATTTACCGAGTGATGCGTCTC
>JAFGSO010000371.1 GCA_016934605.1 Calditrichota bacterium
CCAGACAGGCATTGCTATCGGCGATGTTTCTAATAAAGGGGTATCGGCGGCTTTTTATATGACGATGGTGAAGGGTTTCCTGAAGGCACTGGCGGTACGAAACAGAAAACCGTCTGAGATACTCTCTGAAACGAATTCACTTTTTTATGAGAATGTGACACGGGGAAATTTTATCTCGATGATATTCGGCATCCTGGACAGCCATACGGGCGAATTCACCTTCGCCAGAGCCGGACACAATCCGGTTCTACTGCTTTTCGGCAATTCTAACGAAGGTCGCTGGCTCATTCCCAAAGGAGTGGGTATTGGGCTCGTTCCCGACAAGAAATTTCGTTCCAGCATCAGCGAAGAAAAAATAAAACTGCATCCGGGCGATGTTCTGATTCTCTACACCGACGGTTATCCTGAAGCAATGAATGAACAAAGCGAGGAATTTGGAGAAGAAAATCTTCAGAAATTTCTACGCGATCACGTTCAGCATGAACCGGATGAAATAATAAAACTCCTTGAGAAAAGGATCGCTGAGTGGGAGCAAAAGCAGACTGCTATCGATGACCGCACCATTATCATCATCAAGCGACTTTAAAAAAAACCGGCAGGAAGCCTTTGTTATTAGTAAATCCTGCCGGTTTTAAAAATGTGGCAGTCTGTTATAAGAAGGTATAGGTGAGACCAACTGCCAGGGCCTGTTTCAGCTGGCGCTGGATGGAGATATCTCGATCGTATAACAGCCTGAGATTAAAATTCACCTCCACATATTTTGCAACTTTTGCCGCAATAATATTGTCCCACCTTACATCGGTCTGATTGAAAGCGTCGAAAGCAGAAAAAAGTTCAAGTCTGGATGTAAAAAGCATGTTTTGTGCCAGTTTAACACTCAAATCAGTCACGGATTCTGCTCCTAATTCGACACGGGATTTTTCGATATCAGCTGTTGTTTCCGGGTCATCGGAATAGATCAGAGCGTAGTTATCGGCCAAAGTTTCCTTTAATGCAGCCCCCAATCTGGTTTTAATAATTTCTTTATGAGAATATCCCAGACCGATACTTTGTACAAAGTATGCGGGATCAAAAAAGTTCGAAATAGCTATTTGGGTAGTATCCGTATATTTATATCCTTTGGCCAGTTGGGTTTCTCCATAAGCAGAAGCATATGGATTTACATATAAATTCAGTTTATAAGTATAAACCGTTTCCAAGCGGATTTCATCTACCGATTTGCGGCTTTCCTGATCCCCGATTTTTGACTTTCCAAATGCCAGTTTTCCAGTATTGGTCCAACTGTATTTCTGTTGCTCCAATACAGATTTAGCATTGAGATTCAACTGCCAGGCGATATTATTTTCACCACCCTGAGCCCAGTTATCAAAGGCAGCCTGAGTTAAATTCAGACCTCCGATCACCTCATTATGCCATCCAAGCTTCGGTTTTTCCTTCTCTTTTTCAGCATCCTGACTCACCGCAGAGAATACAAACATCAGTAATCCGCACAAAACATACAGTAATTCATTACGATACATACCAGAAATCTCCTTTCAATTTATGTTCAATCTTCATTCCTGGAAATTATGAGCAAAATTAAAGCAATTATTTGTGAATTTAAAGAATTTTCTATTTTGATAAGGATTACAGATGTTCTGATTCTGGTTTATGTGTATTATCCAGAGCATTGACCTGAATAATTCATTAACTACCTGATAGCAGGGCACAAAGTCCGCATTTGTTTTTTCGCCTCTATTCCTCCATACGGAAAAGTTTGTATTCCAGCACCATTTATTCTTTTTTTTCGACCTTTGGACAGACGGGCTTTTTTCTTTATTCCCGCCCGTTGGCCGGACAGGCTTTTTTCTTTTGTCTTTTTTCTTTAGAATGAATCTTTCTCTGCGTTCTCTGCGAGCTCAGTGGCAAATGAAATAGCCGCAGAGGGCTCGGAGGACACAGAAGAAATAATCATTGTACTGTATATATTCATGTGTAAGTTTGTGAATTAACCAGGTTAGCACTTTTTCCTCTAAAAATTTTATTCTTCGGTTATTTTTTCATACAGAATGTCGAGAATGAAAATTAAGGAATAATCGGAATGATCAGATAGAAAACAGAAAAATTTAAATAATTTTTATTCCATGATTCATCAGATTCCATATCCGAAGTTGCGGAAAAATATTATGATAGGAAAGCAGGAGCAGATCATTTCTTGAAGAGTGAGACAACAGAACGTCAGTATAAAAATAATGCCGTTGCATCCGGAACCTTACCAGATTGCTTGTCCTGGATTTACGATTCCGGCAGTGAGCGATTCCGCTTTTCAGGAGAGGCTTCTGCCCTGTTCGGCCAGGGCGGTTCACAGAAGGCCTATTCACTCGATGATATTCTGGAATCCATTCACCCCGAAGATAAAAAGTGTTTTCTCAAGGCTTTCAATCACCTCCTCACCGACGGAAAATCGTTTGAACAATCCGTTCGTTTCCGGAAAAATTCAAGAGCTGTGATAAATACACGAACATCTGCTGAGAAAATATCTGGTTCAGAAGATACAAGTACCATTCTCGGAACAATCATTTTATATAACAGAACATGGAGCACTGAACGTCGGGAAGTTAAACAGTATAACAATCAGTATCGCCAGCTTTTTGAATTATCTCCAACCGGAATCATTGTTGAAGATAAAAACGGAATTATTCTGGATGTGAATCCGTCTTTCTGTCACTCAATCGGGTATAACCGTGAGGAACTGGCAGGTCAGGACATCCGTATCCTGGCGCACCCCGAAGTTCGTGATCAGGTGAGTGGAAATATTGCTGCATTAATGGCCGGTCAAGTCTTGAAACATACCGTCAAAAGTATCCGCAAAAACGGCAGTTCCTGTTTTATGGAACTGCGTGAAACCAAAGTGCAACTCCCCGGTGGTGATGAAGGGATTCTATGTATCGCAGAAGACTTTACCGAAAAACTGAAGGCTCAGGATGAACATGTTCAAAAAGAGAAACTGAAAACTGCCCTGGAGATGGCCGGAGCGGTGTGCCATGAACTGAATCAACCGCTCACAACCATTTTCATCACCACAGATTTGCTCATGGATTTCCCGAAAAACGAGAATGTCCTGGACATTCTGAGCATCCTCAAGAACGAAGCGATGCGGATCAGCCGGTTGAGTGAAAGACTGAGACATATCGCGAAATATGAGACCCGTGATTACATCCAGGGTCAGAAAATATTTGATATCAATAAAGCATCCCTGCCAGACGAAAAGTAAGCCGGGACAGGAATGACCCCATTGGTTCTGTCAAAATGCTTTTCTATTTTTCCTGAAAAAGGTGCACATCAGTCTGGGGAAAGGGAATAGAAATTCCTTCCCTGTCGAAGGTCAGTTTCACTTTTTCATGCATATCAAAAAAGACATCCCAGTAATCGGCGGAATTCACCCAGACACGCACGGTAAAATTCACCGAACTGTCCGCCAGTGCCGATAAGACCACCATCGGTTCCGGATCCTTCAGAATTCGACCATCGTCCGAAATCAATTTTTTCAAAGTTTCTTTTGCCTTTATGATATTATCACCGTACCCGATTCCGAAGGTCATGTCCACCCGACGCTGGGCTTCGGTAGAAAAATTAGTTACAATTCCGCTGGAGAGCTGCCCGTTGGGAATGATAACAGTCTTATTATCGGGGGTTTTCAATACCGTATTTAAAATATTAATTGAATCAACTTTCCCTAAATTGCCCTGTGCTTCAATAAAATCTCCTACCTTGAACGGTTTGAAAAAGAGAATAAGGACACCTCCGGCCAGATTTCCCAGACTTCCCTGCAGCGCCAGTCCAACGGCCAAACCAACCGCACCGAGAATGGCCACAAATGAGGTCGTGGCAATTCCCACCATGGAAGCGACACTGATAAAAAGCAATATTTTGAGCATTATACCCATAAAACTGCTCAAAAATTTCTGCAGGGACGGATCGGTTTCAGCGCGTTCCATAGCACGACCGATTACCCGCTCAACTTATCGGATAACCCGAAGACCGATCAGAAGAAAAATAATTGCGAGTAATAATTTTGGTGCATACTGCATTACCAGACGCACCAGCGTATCCGTGTATTGATGGATTTCCACCATTTTAAAGCCTCCTCCAGTAATCGTGATAATTTATAAAAAACGATTACTTCGGCGCATCGGTATCTGAGGCGCCATAATTTAATTAATCCTGTAGAATTCGATTCGCCGGTTCTTTGCTCTGCCCTGACGGGTGGTGTTGGGCGCAATCGGATTTTCCGGACCGAATCCCCGGGTACGCACCCGGGAAGCATCAATGCCGTTATTTATAAGATATATTTTAACCGCATCAGCGCGAGCCCTGGAGAGACGCATATTGGTCTGATATGATCCGGTATTATCAGTATACCCGCGAATTTCCACCACAATTTTTGGATTCTCCTTCAGAGTTCGTACCACCTTGTCCAGTATGGTACGGGAATTCTGAGTGAGCTCGGCACTTCCCGTGGCAAAATATACTCCTTCCAGAATAATGGATTCGCCCTTTTCGACCGCGATTTCAGGTTTTTTATCGGGACAACCATCCGCATCCTCATATCCATTTATTGTTTCCCGGGTGTCTATCCCCCGGGAAAATGTTTCATCCGTACCGGGACAGAGATCTATCTCGTCTGGAATGCCATCGCCGTCATTATCGGGGTCGGGAGCACCATCCGCATCCTGAAAATTATCAAAATCTTCCTTTTCGTTCGGAGCGAGGTCAACTGCATCTGGAATACCATCCTGATCATTGTCAGGATCCGGCACTCCGTCCTCATCCTCAAATCCGTCAATATCCTCCGGTTCCATGGGTGCGAGATCTCTGACATCCGGAACACCATCCTCATCATTATCCGGATCAGGTTTTCCGTCAAAGTCCTCGAACCCATCAAAATCTTCCGGTCTCAGAGGATCTGCATCCTGTTTGTCGGGGATGCCGTCGTTATCAGTATCCTTAAGACCTCCAAAATGGAAAGATATTCCGATGGCTGCTGTTAAATACCGGTCGGTACTTTCTCCAGCCTCCAGATCATCCAGGTAGTCAGTAAAGGAAAAATGATAAAGTGCTTCCAGATCAATGGAAATTTTTTCAGTGGGGAAAACGGACAATCCCCCGCCCACCGGAATTCCCAATCGATTGAGGCTGTAAACTCCATTGGCATTATTTGGAAGGGGATCGTTCCCTTTATCGGCAGGATTTATGCGATAATATTCCAGCCCCCCGAGCAGAAATGGGGTAACAATCTGTTTTTTCAGGGGAAGAATTTTAAGAAAACCTGCCAGTCCATAAACATTGGTTTCAAAATAGGCGGTACTATCTTCAGCGGACAATCGGCTGAAATAGCCCAGAATCTGTCCACTGAATCTCTCGGCAAACATCAAATCCAGTGCAACACCACTAAAGGGTTCAATCCGGGAATCCGTGAAATCACCGAAGTAGCGTGATCCACCGCCTTTTAATCCGAATGAACCCTGCTGGCCGAAAAGAACCTGCGCCAGCAGAAGCAGGGGAATTAAACTGCAAAAAATCAATTTAAATTTCATAATGTCTCCACGACAATTTTTCGAAAAAATTCAGAAATCCCTGATACTATGTCACATAAAAACAAAGAAGCGTACTGATAAGTATTTGACTAATATAAAAATATCATCATTTTAAAAACAATTCAGAATAATTTATTCCTTAATATAATTAAAGTAAGTGAATTATCGGATTCCATGAAAAAAAATGAAGTGAATCGGATGAAGAAAGAAACAAGATTACAAGCCTGTCTGGCCGAAGGACAGGATACAAGA